>NZ_JBHWUU010000025.1:0-84444 GCF_042737375.1 Streptomyces sp. NPDC060000 | reverse complement strand
ATCAACACGATGGTCGACCAGCTCTCCGCGTTCGCCGACGAGGTCACCCGCGTCGCCCGCGAGGTCGGCACCGAAGGACGCCTCGGCGGCCAGGCCGAGGTGGAGGGCGTCTCGGGCACCTGGAAGCGCCTGACGGAGAACGTCAACGAACTGGCCGGGAACCTGACCCGGCAGGTGCGCGCGATCGCCGAGGTCACGAGCGCCGTCGCGGAGGGCGACCTGACCCGGTCGATCACCGTGGTGGCTTCCGGCGAGGTGGCCGACCTCAAGGACAACATCAACTCGATGGTGGAGTCCCTGCGCGAGACCACCCGGGCCAATCAGGAGCAGGACTGGCTCAAGACCAACCTCGCGCGTATCTCCGGCCTCATGCAGGGCCACCGCGACCTGCCCGTGGTCGCCGAGCTGATCATGGACGAGCTGGTGCCGCTGGTGTCGGCCCAGTTCGGCGCCTTCCACCTCGCCGAGGACGGCACCGAGGGGCCGGAGCTGCGGCTTGTGGGCGCCTACGGCTACCCCGCCGACGACGACCGTCCCACCCGCATCCCGTTCGGCCGCTCGCTGGTCGGCCAGGCCGCGCGCAGCCGCCGCACGATCATCGTCGACGAGCTGCCGGCCGGCTACGTCACCATCTCCTCGGGGCTCGGGCAGGTGGAGCCCAGCGCCCTGGTCCTGTTGCCCATCGTCTTCGAGGGGCAGGTGCTCGGGGTCATCGAGCTGGCGTCCGTCAGCGCGTTCACACAGATCCACCGGGACTTCCTGGAACAGCTGCGGGTGACCATCGGGGTCAACGTCAACACCATCGTGGCGAACGCCCGCACGGACGAACTGCTCGACGAGTCCCAGCGGCTGACCGCCGAACTCCAGGCCCGGTCCGCCGAGTTGCAGTCCCAGCAGGAGGAGCTCCAGCACTCCAACGCCGAGCTGGAGGAGAAGGCCTCCCTGCTGGTGGCGCAGAACCGCGACATCGAGGCGAAGAACCTCCAGATCGAACAGGCCCGGCAGGAACTGGAGGCGCGGGCGCAGCAGCTGTCCCTGGCCTCGAAGTACAAGTCGGAGTTCCTGGCCAACATGAGCCATGAGCTGCGCACCCCGCTCAACAGCCTGTTGATCCTGGCCCAGTTGCTGGCCCAGAACCCCTCGCGCAACCTCACGCCGAAGCAGGTCGAGTACGCGGGCATCATCCACTCGGCCGGTTCGGACCTGCTCCAGCTGATCAACGACATCCTGGACCTGTCGAAGGTCGAGGCAGGCAAGATGGACGTCTCGCCGGAGCGGGTCTCGCTGCGGCAGCTCATCGAGTACGTCGAGGCCACGTTCCGGCCGATGACGTCGCAGAAGAGCCTCGAGTTCACCATCGACACGGCCGCCGGCGCCCCCGCCGACCTGCTGACCGACGACTCCCGGCTGCGTCAGGTGCTGCGCAACCTGCTGTCCAACGCGGTGAAGTTCACCGAGCAGGGCAGTGTGGAGCTGCGCATCGAGCCGGCCTCCGACGAGGAGGTGCCCAGCGGCGTGGTCCGCGGCGGCACCGTGGTGGCGTTCCGGGTCAAGGACACCGGCATCGGCATCCCGGAGCAGCAGCTGGAGACCATCTTCGGCGCCTTCCAGCAGGCGGACGGCACCACCAGCCGCAAGTACGGCGGCACCGGCCTCGGGCTGTCCATCACCCGCGAGATCGCGCATCTGCTCGGCGGCGCGGTCACCGTGGACAGCACGCCCGGACGGGGCAGCACGTTCACGCTCTACCTGCCCGTCGCGCGGCGGGACTTCCAGGACGTCGAGGGCGCCCGACCGGTGGAACACGCCGCCCTCGGCGGCACGCCCTCGGCGCTCCCCGCCGGCTCCCCCGGTGTGACTCTGGTCACCGGCACGACCGGGCGGCGTCCGCGCCGGCTGCTGGTGATCGAGGAGCGGCCGCGCGGTCTGCTGACCCTGGTCGCCGAGAGCGTCGTCGCGGACATGGCGCGCGGCCGGGAGGACGGCACGGCGGCGCCGGTCGACATCGTCACCGCCGTGGGGGCGCACGAGGCGGCGGGCGCGCTGGCCGCGGAGCCCTGCCACTGCGTCGTCCTGGAACTGGGCATGCCCGACGCCGAGGCGTCCCGGTTCCTGGAGGCCCTGCACGACGACTCCGTGCTGACGGGTGTGCCGGTGCTCGTGCACAGCGGGCACCGCGCGGACCTCGCCCAGGAGGAGAGCCTCCAGTCCCGGGCGGCGGGCAAGCCGATGGAGTTCCTGTCCAGCCTGGACGAGCTGCGCGAGCGCATCACCCTACATCTCTCCGCCGAGGAGCCGGGCGACGTCCTGGCGCTGGTGCGGCCGGACGATCCCCAGCACGTGGCGCCCCATCCCGTGGCTCCCCACCCCGCGGACGACGCCGTCGTGGGCCGGACGGTCCTCGTCGTCGACGACGACGCGCGCAACCTCTTCGCGCTCAGCGGGATCCTGGAGCTGCACGGCATCCGTGTCCTGCACGCGGAGAACGGCCGCGAGGGGATCGACACGCTGCGCAGCAACCCGGACATCGCGATGGTCCTGATGGACGTGATGATGCCCGAGATGGACGGATACACGGCCACGGCCGAGATCCGCCGCATGTCCGAGTACGCCGATCTGCCCATCGTCGCGGTGACCGCCAAGGCGATGCCCGGGGACCGGGAGAAGAGCCTCGCCTCGGGCGCCAGCGACTACGTCACCAAGCCCGTCGACACCCATGACCTCATGTCCTGCGTCCGACGCTGGCTGACCGTCTGAGGACGTCCGCCCCGCCGCAGCCCCCAGGCGTCCCCAGTCGAGGAGTCCGCACACCGTGACCATTCCCACTCAGCCGACGGAACCCGGCGACGACCGGATCCTGCCCGCACCGACCGCGTCCGCCCCGGCGCCGACCGCCACGACGGCGGAGGTGGACTTGTTCGCGACGGCCGGGGAGCAGTCCGCGCCCGAGGAGGACGTGAGCCCGCGGGAGCCGGACGGCGTCGCCGCGGCCTCGCCCGTGGGCCGGCTGGCCGCCACCGTGGACCGGCTGCGGCAGGAGGTCATGGCGGCCCAGGCGGAGGCCGACGGGCGGGCCCTGGTCGAGCTGGCCAAGGGCATCCTGGTGGAGCGGCTCGGCTGTGGGCCGAGCGAGGCGGCACAACAGCTCTCCGCGCTGGCGGAGCAGGCCGGCCTGAGTCCGCTGGAGTTCGCGGTGGACGTCATCAACCAGGCGGCCAAGGACCGGGTCTCCGAGGTGACGGAGGCCTTCCTGGCGGCCGTCACGAAGGCGGAAGGTGCCGCGGAGCAGTCCGCGGCCGTGCGCTTGCGGGCCGCCGAGAGCGGGGCGCTGGCGGCCGCGCACGACACCCAGGCGGTCGCGGACTCCCTGCTCCAGCACGCGCTGGGGCCGCTGGGCGCGGTCGCCGTGGCGATCTGGGCAGCGGGCCCCGACGGTTCCCTGACCCTCGCCGGCAGTGCGGGGTTCTCCCCCGGGGAGGCCGAGCGCTGGCGGTACGTCCCGCCGGACGTGGCCACGGTGGCGCGCGGCGCCCTCACCAAGGGCACCACCCAGTGGATCGGGTCGCTGTCCCGGACCGGGCTGCCCACCATCGGCCGGCAACTGCACCCGGATGGCGGCCGGGCGGCCGTGCCCGCCGGCAGCGCCGGGCGCGTGAACGGGATCCTGGAGATCGCCTGGCCGGCCCCGCTGGACCGGCAGCCCCCCGCGGTGGTGCGCCAGGTGGAGGCCCTGGCCGATCTGTGCGCCCACACGCTCCAGGCGTACGCGCATGTCAGGGGCCCGGGCCAGGAATCACTCCTGCTGCCGGACGTGTCGGAGCTGATGGACCTGACGGACGGGCTGCACGACCCGGCCCTGGTCCTGGTGCCGCACGTCGACACGGCGGGGAAGCTGGTGGACTTCCGCATCCAGCACGTCAACGACCGTTTCCTCGACCCGGCGGGCCGGCCGCGCGCCGTGGTCAACGGGGCCCTGCTGCTCGAGGCCTATCCGATGGCCGCGGGAGGCGGTGACCTCTTCCAGCGGATCGAGCGCGTGCACGCCACCGGCGAGCCGTTCCGCGCGCGCCGTATGAGTCTGACCGCGCTGGTCGGCGAGGTACCGATCGCCGCGGTCGCGGACGTCAGCATCAGCCGGCACGGCAACTGCGTGCTGCTGATCTGGCGGATCGAGGACGAGGCGGCGCGACTGGCGAGCCTGCTGCAGAACGCCCAGCGCCTCGGCCGCATCGGTGGCTTCGAGGAGGATCTGCTCACCGGCGAGACCACCTGGAACGGGCAGCTGTTCACCCTGTACGGGCGCTCCGAGGCGAGCCCTCCGGTCCCGCTGGAGGAACTGGCGGCGCACACACATCCCGACGACGCGGTCATCGTCGGTCGCCTGCTGCGCACGCTGCTGCACCGCCGCCGTCCGGCGTCCGCGGCATTCCGGCTGCAGCGGCCGGACGGTGTGACCCGGCACATGCGGATCGTCGCCGAGCCGGTGCTCGACACCGACGACCGGCTGGTCGCCGTGCGCGGCGCCTACCAGGACATCTCCGCGCAGCACTGGACTGAGGTGGCGCTCGCCGCCACCCGCGACCAGCTCGCGCAGAGCGAGCAGCACGCCAGCGAGCGCAGTCGGCTGGCCCTCCAGCTCCAGCACGCGATCATGCCGCCGACCCGGGCACCCCTGGAGGCGCCCGGCCTCCAGGTGGCCGTCCGCTACCGGCCGGCCGAGGAGGAGCATCTGGTGGGCGGCGACTGGTACGACGCCGTCGTGCTGCCCTCCGGCCTGGTGATGCTGTGCGTGGGCGACGTGGCCGGGCACGGCATCGAGGCCGCGACCAGCATGGTGGTGCTGCGCAACGCGCTGCGCGGACTGGCCGTGACCGGGGCGGGCCCGGGACAGCTGCTGTCCTGGCTCAACATCGTCGCCCACCATCTGACGGGGTCCATCACGGCCACGGCGGTGTGCGGCCTGTACGACCCGGCCCGGCACACGCTGCGCTGGGCCAGGGCGGGCCATCTGCCGCCGGTGCTGGTGCGGGACGCCCGGGCGGCGCCGCTGCCCCTGCTGAGGGGGATGCTGCTGGGTGCCGTGCCGGACACGGTCTACGAGGAGGAGGAGGTCCAGCTGGCCGCCGAGGACACCCTGCTGATGTACACCGACGGCCTGATCGAGCGGCGCGACCGGTCCGTGGAGGAGTCGCTGACCCAGTTGCTGCTACAGGCCAGCACCGTGCCGCCGACGCTGGACCGGCAGCTCGACCGGCTGCTCACCTACAGCAGGTCCGACACGGACGACGACACCTGCATCGTGGGTATCCGCGTGCACTAGGTCGCCCCTCGTGCGGGATCCGTGCATGGTGGAGAGGTTCGGGGGTATCCGCCTGTGCGCGACACCAGGCCGGGGAAACGCGGACGACGGAAAGGGCGGGACGCGGACCATGAAGACCGACTCGTGCGGCCTCCCCGCGTCCGCGCCCGCCGCCACCGCGTATTGAAGTCCACCGCCGGGGTAAGCGCTCCCGACCGTCAGCTTTCGGAGGTACGTGTGTCCATCGCCCAGAACCCCCTGTCCGTCGAAGTCACCCTGCCTCGCGAGGACGTCGCCCTGGTCACGGTCGAAGGCCATCTCGACCTCGACACCGCGACCGACCTTCAGGCCCATCTGGCCAACCAGCTGCACCACGGCCGACGGCACTTCATCATCGACCTCTCGGCGGTGCCGTTCATGGACTCGTCCGGCATGAACATCATCCTGCGGGTCTACCAGGAGACCCGGGCGCTGCCGGGCAGTGTGCACGTGGTCGACCCGACGCCGGCCGTACGCCGCGTTCTGGAGCTCACCGGAGTCAGCCTCACCGTGCCCATATCGGAGAAGGTCGACGAGGCTCTGGACCTCATCGACCGGCAACAGCAGCCGGAGGGCCCGCAGGGCTGACGGGCCGCTGCCGGCAGGGCACGGGGGGATGCGCGGACAAGGCCGACTGCTGTTCAATACTTGTCGTTTGACAACTGTGTACGTAAGGCAACAGAGTGAGCCGGACAGTCATGCGGGAGGGAACACGGATGTGCCGGTGGGCGGACCCGATCATCCGGGGGCACCGTCAGGCGGTACGGGCGTCAGAGGCGTCCGAGTCGTGGATCTGCTCCCCCGCAGCCGAGCAGAACGCCTCCAGCCCCCGCAGCAGCGCGGTGCGCTGCGCGCCGGACATCAGCTCCAGCACGCCTTCCAGCGTGGCCTCGCGGCGCGCCCTGAGGTCGGCGAGGAAGGCACGCCCGCGGCGGCTCAGGAAGAGCTCCAGCTCCCGGCGGCTCTCGGCGGCGGTCCTGCGTTCGATGAAGCCGACGGCCTGGAGCCGGTCGCACAGGCGGCTGGTGGACGGCGGTGAGGACCCGAGGACGGCGGCGAGCGTGCGCAGGTTGATGCCCTCGTGGTGCTCGAGGATGAACAGCACGCGCAACTGGGAGGCGGAGACCGGCGCCGTCGAGGCACGGCCCCAGAGGACTTCCAGCAGCTCCGCCGCCTCTGAGGTCACACGCGCCACCTGGAGGGGCTGCGGCCGCGAGGAGGGGGACATCACGGTCACACTCTCGCAGGCTTCCCGACGGCTGTCAGCCCACCACCCCCGGGGCCGTCACGGGCTGGGCGCCACGGCACCCCGGGAAACGATGTGACCGACCGCGTGGACAGACTCGTCGCCGCCGGGCGCGCACTGCGCTCCGCGGCACCGCACCAGCTGCCCGAGGCCCTGCGCCGGGTGCTTCGCGCCCACTACGCGGCGGAAGAGGTGGAGTTCCTGCTGGCCGACTACGGGCTGACGGTGTTACTGCCCGTGCCTCCCGCGCCGGACGGCTCGGAGCCGGTGCCCGTCCGGGGCAGCGCGCCCGGGCGGGCCTTCGGGTCGCGGCAGCCGTACGTCGAGGAACCGGCCGCCGGGCGGGTGCGGGCGCATCTGCCGGTGACCGTGCGCGGCGACCGGCTGGGCGTGCTGTCCCTGACACTGCCGGCGCGGAGCCGGGAGTCCCTGACCGAACTCGCCGAGCTGGCGGAGCTCCTGGGGCATGAGGTGGTGGTCGCCCAGCGCGACACCGACCTGTACGTACGGGCCCGCCGCAAGGACCGGCTGACGCTCGCGGCGGAGATGCAGTGGCAGTTGCTCCCGGCCCGTTCCTGCGCCGGGGAGGAGTACGCGCTGGGTGCCCAGCTCGAGCCCGCCTACGCCGTCTTCGGTGACAACTTCGACTGGGCGGCGTCCGCCGACCGTCTGATGGTCTACGTCACCAACGGGATGGGCGAGGGCATCGAGGCGGCCCTGCTGACCACCCTCGGCATCAACGCGTTGCGCAACGCGCGTCGCGCCGGCGTCCCGATCGAGGACCAGGCGGCCCTGGCCGACCAGGCGCTCCACGCCCACTACCGGGGCGAGGCGCATCTGTCGGTCCTGTTGGTGGACATCGAGCTGTCGACGGGGCGGATGCGGATCGTCGACGCCGGCTCGCCGCGGCTGCTGCTGCTGCGCGACCGGGTCCTGTCCCTGGTGGACCTCGACGCCCAACTGCCGCTGGGCATGTTCGAGGAGACCGACTACATGGCCCAGGAGCTCACTCTGCTGCCCGGCGACCGGCTGGTCTTCGTCAGCGACGGAGTCCACGGGGTCGCGGCCCCGGGCGGCGAGACATACGGCGAACGCGCCCTGGCCCGGGCGGTCGGCAATGCCTCCCTGCTGCCCGCGGCGGACGTCCCGGCGGCGGTGCTGCGCGAGCTGACCGGGCACCGCGGAAGGCCCGAGCCGGACGACGACGCGCTCGTCGTGTGTCTCGACTGGTTCGGCAAACGGCCCGTCCGGCCCGGGGGCCGACCCGCGCGGACCGGACCGCACAGCACAGCCCCCGCCCACCGGCGGGCCGGCGGGGACGACGGAGAAGCCGACGAGGACCAGGAGTGAAGCAGTTGCCGGAGCACGCAACGGCCGCAGACCACACGACGCCGGCGAGCGCCGTGGGAAAGTTCCTGCACCGCCGCCGTGAGCAGATCGCCCAGCGCTGGGCCGACGAATCCCTCTTCCGCACGGTCTTCACCGTCTCACGGGAGGAGGCGGTGGAGGCGGGCCGGGTCGTCGTCGACGCGCTCGCCCAGGTGGCCGACACCGGCCGGGTGGCCGACACCGACGCGGCCGGATTCACCGCGGTCCGCGAGCAGCTGGCCAACATGGTGGCCTCCCGCGCCCGCTTCGGGCTCAGCTCCGGCCAGATCTCCACCGAGGTGGACGGCCTGCGCACACCCGCCGTGAACCTTCTGGTCGCCGACCTGCCCGAGGCCTCGCCCGAGTACCTCAGGGAGTGCACGACACTCCTGACCGTGCTCATGGGCACCCTGCGGCTGGTGGTCCTGGAGACCTCGCTGAGCGCGGGCCAGGCCCTCATCGACCGGCAGCAGGTGGAGCTGCTGGAGGCCGCCACACCCGTCATCCGGCTGTGGGACGGCATCGTCGCCGTACCGCTCATCGGGACGCTCGACAGCGCCCGCAGCCAGGTCGTGATGGAAACGCTGCTGGAGTCGGTCGTCGACCAGCAGGCCCGGTTCGCGATCCTCGACATCACCGGTGTGCCGATGGTCGACTCGCTGGTGGCACAGCACCTGATGAAGACCGTCGCGGCCGTGCGGCTGATGGGCGCGGAGTGTGTCGTGTCGGGCATCCGGCCCGCCATCGCGCAGACCATCGTGCACCTCGGTCTTGACCTGGGCACCGTGGTCACCAGGTCGAGCCTCGCCGACGCCCTGGGGTACGCCCTGCACCGACTGGGTGCCGACATCGTGCTCGCCACACCCGGCGGTGCGGGTCCACGGTGAACCACGACCTCTCCCTCGCGGGCCAGGCCCATGTGCCGGTGCTCCGGCTCGGCGACGTCCTGCTGATCACCCTCCAGGGCGATCTGCACGACGGTACGGCGGAACAGCTCCAGCAGGACGTCGCCGAGCAGATCGTCCGCAGCCGGGTGACCGGCGTGGTCATCGACATCTCCGGCGTGGAGATCGTCGACTCCTTCCTGGGGCGCGTCCTGGCCGAGATCGCGGCGAGCGCGCGGCTGCTGGCCGCGCAGACCGTGGTGGCCGGCATGCGCCCCGCGGTGGCGATCACGCTGGTGGAACTCGGGCTCTCGCTGCCCGGACTGCGGACCGCGCTCAGCACCGAGTCGGCCTTCGAGCTGCTGGCCGTGGCTCCGGGCGGCCCGCGCCGGGAGCCCCGGTGAGCGAGACGGCCGCGGGCGTCGAGGCCCGCCTGCCGATCCGCTCGGACCTGGACCTGGTGTGGGTGCGGCAGCACGTGCGCCAGGCGGCCGGCACGCTCGGTTTCGGCCTGGTGGAGCAGACCAAACTGGTCACGGCGGCCAGTGAACTGGCCCGCAACACCCTGGTGTACGGCGGCGGCGGCGAGATGGCCGCGGACCACGTGGCCGACGACGGGCGGGGGGTGCAGGGCCTGCGGCTGACGTTCACGGACCGGGGACCGGGCATCGCCGACCCCGAGCGGGCGCTGAGCGACGGCTACACCTCCGGCGGCGGGCTGGGCCTCGGCCTGGGGGGAGCACGTCGCCTGGTGCACGAGTTCTCCCTCGACAGCACGCCCGGCACCGGCACCACGGTCACGGTGACTTCCTGGGCGGGCCGCCCGCCCCGGCAGCGCGAGGAGCACTGATGACACGCGTGTGGGACATCCCGGTGCACGACTCGACGCGGGTGCGCGACGCGCGGGTGGCCGCGGAGGACGCGGCGGCGCTGGCCGGCCTGGCCCCCTCGCGTGCCGCCGACGCCGCCCTCGTCGCCACCGAGCTGGCGACGAACCTGCTCAGGCACGCGTGCGGCGGACAGCTCCTCGTGGAGGCGGTCGGCCCGCCGAACGGGTGCGCGGACGGCCTCGTGGTGCAGATGGCCGCCATCGACCATGGGCCGGGCATGTCCGACGTCCCCGCAGCGCTGGGCGACGGCTTCTCGACGGCGGGCTCGCTGGGCGCCGGCCTGGGCACCTGCCGACGGCTCGCCGACGACTTCGACCTGCACAGCGTCCCCGGCCGCGGGACGGTCGCGCTGGCCCGTATCGGCGGCACGGCCAGAACCCGCGGTCACCGCGACCGGGTTACCGAGCAGGCACCTGAACACGCCGCCGGGCAGGCCGGGGAGGCGACGCACTCCACGCCGGGGAACGTCTCCGTACCCGCTCCCTTCGCCGTGCGGGTCGGTGGCGTCAACGTCCCTTTCAGGGGTGCCGAACACTCGGGGGACGCCTGGACCTGCGCCGGCGACGGCGACCGGCTGACCCTGATGCTGGCCGACGGGCTGGGCCACGGCCCCGAGGCCGCCCTTGCCTCGACCGCGGCGGTGCGCGAGGTGCACCGTTCGGCCCACCTCCCGCCGGCCGAACTGCTGCGCCGCCTCGACGACGCGCTGCGCGGGACGCGGGGCGCCGCGGTCGCGGTGGCCCAGCTGGACCTGCGGGCCGGGCGGCTGCGCTTCGCGGGCATCGGCAACGTCGGGGCGCGGCTGCGTGAGGGCGGCTCCTGGCGCCATCTGCTGTCCCGGCCGGGCATAGTCGGCGCACACCGGCCCTCGACGCTGCCCGAGACCGAGGCGGCCTGGGCCGCGGACCGGCTGCTCGTCCTGCACAGCGACGGGCTGCCCAGCCGCTGGGCGCCGTCGGCCGATCCCCGCCTGCTGACCGCCGACCCCGCCGTCACCGCCGCCGTGACGGTCCGGGACGCCGGCAGTTCCGCATGGCCGGTGCGTGACGACACCGCCGTGGCCGTCCTGTCCCCGACCCCGCCGGACCGCCGATGAAACGCACCTGGCCGATCAGCACCGTCGACGACGCGGCACGCGCGCGTATCGGCGTGACGCGGGTGGCCGCCGCGCACGGCGTGCCGCCGCTGGAACGCACCCGGCTGGCCGCCGCCCTCGGCGCGCGGCTGCGCCAGTGTCTGACCAAGGGCGGCGCCTGGCGGCTCGCCCTGACGAAGGCAGGTGCCTCGCTGCAGGTGGAGGTCTGGCCCTCCCCCGCCGACGGTGAGCCGCCGTGGCTCGTCACGGCGCCCTGCCCCGAGCCCGCCCCGGCACCCCTTCGCGACACCGTGGCGGGGGACGCCACCACCCTCTCGGAGGCCCTGCTCGGCGCCGACGAGGACACCGCCCTGGTGCTGGAGCGACTGGCCGAGCAGGAGCGACTGGTCGCTTTCCACCGGGAGGAACTGCACCAGACCAACCAGGGTGTGCTGGCGCTGCACGCCGAGCTGGACGCCGCCGGACGGGCGCAGCGCGAGGCCTTCGCGGCGGAGCGCGAGGCGCGCCGGGAGGCGGAGGACGCCCGGCGCAGGCTGACGTTCCTGGCCGACGCCAGCGCGGCGCTGACGGCCTCCCTCAACCACGAGGAGATCGTGCGCCGGCTGCCCGAGCTGCTGGTGCCCCAGTACGCCCGTACGGTCGACGTCTGGCTCTTCGACGCCGAGGACGAGCGGGTGCCGTCCGTGCCGCGTCCGGCGGCCGCCGTGATCGCGGCCCGTACCGGGCGCCCGCAGTACGCGTCCGCGCACCCCGGAGGCTTTCCCGGGGTGGAGGACCAGCCGCCGTCGGCGCTGCATCCCGGCCGGTCCCTGCTGTGCGTGCCGCTGCCGACACGCCGCGCGCCCCTGGGCGTCCTCACGCTGACCGCGCCCGGCCAGAGCTGGAACCCGGACGACGCCGTCATGCTCGTGGAGCTCACCCGGCGGGCCGGCGGGGCGCTCGACAACGCACGCCGCTTCGAGCACAACCGCGACATCGCCGAGACCCTCCAGCGCGCCCTGCTGACCGACCTGCCGACCACCCCGGGCCTGCGGCTGGCGGCCCGCTACCTGCCGGCCACGTACGGGCTGAACATCGGCGGTGACTGGTACGACGCGTTCCGGCAGCCCGACGGCAGTCTGATCACCGTCATCGGTGATGTGACGGGGCACGGGCTGCACGCGGCGGTGATGATGAGCCAGCTGCGCACCGCGCTACGCGCGTACGCCGTCGACGGCGGCAGCCCGGGGGTGCTGCTGACCCGGCTGCACACGTTCCTGCACCATCTCCAGCCGGACCTGTACGCGACCGCCGTGATCGCCCGCTTCCAGCCCGGTGAGCCGGTGCTGACCTGGGCGGCTGCGGGTCATCCCCCGCCGGTGCTGCGCGGCCCGGACGGGCGGGTGCGCACCCTGGACGCCAAGCCGGGGGCGATGCTCGGCATCCCGCTGCACCAGGAGATCGCCGACCACACGGTGCCGCTGGAGCCTGGGTCGACGCTGGCGCTCTACACGGACGGGCTGGTGGAGCGTCGGGCCCAGGGCATAGACCCGGGCATCGAACGGCTGACGGCGGCGCTCGGCGCGTTCCGCGGCGAGGAGCTCGACGCGGACCTGGACGGCTCGGCGGAGCGCATCCTGGACCCGATGCTGAGCGACTCCGAGCGCGACGACGACGTCTGTCTGCTGCTGTGCCACATCGACAGCCGTGTCGACCGTCACGCCGGCAGCCACCTGCGGACCGGGTTGTGAAGAGGGCCCACTGCGGACCGGGTCCTGAAGAGGGTCCCCTGCGGACCGGGTCCTGAAGAGGGTCTCCCTGCGGACCGGGTCCTGAAGAGGGTCCCCCTTGAGGCCGGTCAGCCCTCTGCGCCCCCAGTCCCGAGGCCGGTCAGCCGTCCGGCTCCTCGTATCCCCGGCCCGACGTGTACGCCTGGTGGAAGCCGAAGAGCCCGTGTTGCAGCGCGGTGCGCTGAGCCGGGGTCATCGCCTCGAACACGGCCGCGAGGCGCCGTACGCGGCGCTCGGCGACATCGGTGAGGAGGCGCTGTCCGTAGGCGGTCACCACGAGCTGCACCTCGCGCCGGTTGCGGGGCTGCACGGTGCGTTCCAGCAGCCCGGCAGCCTCGAGCCGGTCGCAGAGGCGGCTCGCGGTGGGCAGCCCGACGCCCAGGTGCTCGGCCAGTGCCGTGAGATTGAGTTCCGGGCGCCGCCGGACCGTCCGCAGGGCGTGCAACTGCCGAGCGGGCAGCCGGGGTCTGCTCTCCTCCGCCGCCATGAGCCAGCAGGCCACCAGACTCTCCACCGCCTCGGCAACCTGCCGGGCCTGTGTCCGACGGCTTTCCCACCGGCCGTCGCCGGAGCCGTCCGCGCACCCCACCGCCACTATCCTCCGGCCTCCGCGATTGTCATGTACGTCGGCCTACCCGAAGGTGACGGGCGTACACAGGCTGTTCCGGGGTACGACGGTGACCTCAGGAGAAACGTTCGTCTGCATGCCTCGCCCGGCTGGCGGAACCAGTCCGGGCGCGGTGGGATCGATGAGGTGCTGGACGCCCGCGGGCGGGGCAGGCGCATGACGTCGGGGCAGACCGCCTGGAGCCGCAGAAAGGGATGGACATCGTGACACGACCCAGGATCCTGGTGGTGGGCGCGGGCTTCGCGGGAGTGGGGTGCGTTCGGCGTCTGGAACGCGCACTCTCCGCCGCGGAGGCCGACGTCACTCTGGTGACGCCGTTCAGCTACCAGCTCTATCTGCCGCTGCTGCCGCAGGTCGCCTCGGGGGTGCTGACGCCCCAGTCGATCGCCGTATCGCTGCGCCGCAGCAAGAAGTACCGCACCCGGATCATTCCGGGCGGCGCCATCGGCGTGGACCTGAAGTCGAAGGTCTGCGTCATCCGGACCATCACCGACGAGATCGTCAACGAGCCCTACGACTACATCGTGCTGGCTCCCGGCAGTGTGACCCGCACCTTCGACATCCCGGGGCTGACCGAACACGCCTTCGGGATGAAGACCCTCGCCGAGGCCGCGTACATCCGCGACCACGTCATCAGCCAGCTGGACCTGGCCGACGCCAGCCACGACCCGGCCGAGCGGACCTCGCGGCTGCAGTTCGTGGTCGTCGGCGGCGGCTACGCCGGCACCGAGACCGCCGCCTGTCTCCAGCTCCTCACCCACAACGCGGTCAAGCGGTATCCGAACCTGGACCCGAGCCTGATCAAGTGGCATCTGATCGACATCGCGCCGAAGCTGATGCCGGAGCTCGGCGACAAGCTGGGCCGCAGCGCCCAGGAGGTGCTGCGCAAGCGGGGCATCGACATCTCGCTGGGCGTGTCCGTCGCCAAGGCGGGCCCGGAGGAGGTCACCTTCACCGACGGGCGGGTCATCCCGACCCGCACCCTGATCTGGACGGCGGGAGTCGTGGCGAGCCCGCTGATCGCGACGCTCGGCGCGGAGACGGTCCGCGGGCGGCTCGCCGTCACCGCCGAGATGAACCTGCCCGGTGACGACGGGGTGTTCGCGCTCGGGGACGCCGCCGCCGTACCCGACGAGGCCAAGGGCGAGGAAGGCGCGATCTGCCCGCCGACCGCGCAGCACGCGATGCGTCAGGGCAAGGTCGTCGCCGACAACGTCATCGCGACGCTGCGGGGACAGGTGCTGCGGCCGTACGTGCACAAGGACCTCGGGCTGGTCGTCGACCTCGGCGGCACCGACGCCGTCTCCAAGCCGCTCGGCATCGAACTGCGGGGGCTGCCAGCGCAGGCGGTGGCGCGCGGCTACCACTGGTCGGCCCTGCGCACCGGGGTGGCCAAGGCCCGGGTGCTGACGAACTGGACGCTCAACGCGATCGCGGGAGACGACTTCGTGCGCACCGGCTTCCAGGCGCGCCGGGCGGCGCGGCTGAAGGACTTCGAGTACACGGACAGCTATCTGTCGCCCGAGCAGGTGCGGGCGCAGATCGAGGGGACCGGGTCGGGCAGCGCCTGAGTCCGGACGGTGGGAGAGAGTACGGCGGCATGAGGGCGGCGGCACGGTCGGTCGGTGCGCGGTGGCGGGATCGGATCGCGGCGTCCGACCCCGGGCTGCTGCGCCTCGCCGCCGGACTGCGGACGGTCGGTGCGATCGCGCTGACGCTGGCCGTGCTCTCCCTGCTGGGCGCGGACGTCTCGCACCTGGTGGCGGGGGCCATCGCCGCGATGGTCGCCACGTTCGCGATCCGGGAGAAGCAGCGCGACCGGCAGGCCGTCACGCTGGCGCTGGGCCTGCCGGTGGCGTTCGCCTCGATGTCGCTGGCGGCGCTGCTCAGCTCCCGGGTGGTGGCCGGTGACGTCTTCTTCGTCGCCCTGATCTTCTGCGCCGTCTACGGCCGCCGGTTCGGCGACCGGGGCACGGCGCTCGGGCTGATCGGCTTCCAGGTCTACTTCCTGTCCCTGTTCGTCGGGGTCAACGGGTCGACCCTGCCCGGGTTCTACGGCTCGCTCGCCGCCGCCTTCGGGTGCAGCGCGGTGGCGCGCTTCGTGCTGGTGCCGCAGACCCCGACCGGTATCCTCCAGCGGCTGCGTGACGCCTTCCGGGCCCGGCTCGCCCAGCTGATCGACGCCCAGCTCGATCTGCTGGACGCCGGTCCCGACGACGTGGGGAAGACCCTGGCCCAGGTGCGCGAGGGCACCGCCCGGCTGCACGAGAGCGCCATGATGATCCAGGGCCGGCTGGACGAGGGCACCCGGGACGAGGCGACGGCCCGGCTGGTGCAGCGCCGGATCGCCGACGCCGAGATCGCCGCCGAGCGGCTCGGTCTGCTCCTGCTGACGGCCCGCAGCGCCGAGCGGGCCGACACGCTCACCCTGCATCTGCCGGGCGCGCCGCTGCCGGAGGGCGGCCATCTCCCCGTGCGGGACGAGGCACTCGACACCCTGCGCCGTGATCTGCGGGCCCTGCGGCTGCTGGTCCGGCTCCCCGTCGCCGAGGGCACGGGCACGGCCCAGCTACGCAACCGGCTGCTGGGCTACCGGGAGGAGGAGAACCTGCCTCGGGCGTCCCCGGCCGTGCAGGACGTCTTCCGGGGCGTCGGTGAGGCGGCGCGCGCCGTGCTGGGGCTGCGGATCGCGCTCGACGGGCCCCAGGACGACTCCGACGACAGCCCCGAGACCGCCCGCTCCCGCGAGGAGCTGGACGCGGAGGACGCCGCGATCGGCGGGGGCGAGGGGGAGGAGGACCCCGCCACGTCCGGGAAGGACACCGGGCTGCGGCGGCCGACCACCCGGGCCGCCGTGCAGGTCGCCGTCGGGTCGTCGCTGGCCATCGCCGGGGGCGAACTGCTGTCCTCGCACCGCTGGTACTGGGCGGTGCTGACCTGCTGGATCGTGTTCATCAACACCGCCTCCACCGGGGAGATCCTGGTCAAGGGCTACCGGCGGCTGCTGGGCACCGTGCTCGGTGTGGTCGCGGGCATCGTGCTGGCGGGGCTGGTCGGACACCACACGTGGACGGCGTTCGCGGTGGTGCTGCTGTGTGTGTTCGCGATGTTCTACACGGCGCCGCTGTCGTACACGCTGATGTCGTTCTTCGTCACGGCCGCGCTGGGTGTGCTGTACACGCTGCTGCACACGTACAGCCTGTCGGTGCTGGTGCTGCGGGTGGAGGAGACGGCGCTGGGGGCGGCCTGCGGCATCGTCGCGGCGGCGCTGGTGCTGCCGGTGCACACCGACCGGCGGACGAACGAGCTGCTGACGACCGTGCTGGACCGGCTGACCGATGTCACCGGGGCCGCCGTGGAGCAGCTGAGCGGCGGTCCCCCGGTCGACCTGCTGGACCTGGCCCGTGACCTGGACCAGGCGCTGGCCGATCTGCGGGCCGCCACGCAGCCCCTGACGCATCCGGTGACGCCGTTGCGGACCCGGCGGGACACGGCCCGGTATGTCGTCGCGCTGCTCGAGACCTGCGCGTATCACGCGCGGGCCCTGGCGGCCACGGCGGAGCTGCTGCCCACGCAGCGGTCGATCGCGGCGGACCCGCGGCTGCGCCGGGCCGGGCGGCGGATCCGGGACAACATCGGGGCGATCGCCGCGCGGGTCGCGGACGAGCGCAGCACCGCCGAGGTACTGACCGGGCCGAGCATCGCCTCGCTGCTGACGCCCGGCGGACCGGGGACGCCGCGCGACGGCCGGGTGACCGACCGGGTGCTGCGGCACCTTCAGCGCCTCGACGAGGGGGTGGTCGGTCTGGCCCGGCCGCTCGGGGCGCCGGTGACGCCGCCGAGGTGAGGGCACCCGTCCGCACTCAGAAGTCCGTGGGCATACCGCTCGCCGCCGCGATGCCCCGCAGCACCTCGGTGTCCTGCTGGCGCTGCTGGATGCAGCCGGCGATCTCGGCGAGGCGGGTGGGGTCGGACGCGGTGGCCGCGTCGGTGACCACCCGGACCGGGCCGGTTCCGTCGACCTGTATCTCCACCAGCTGGTTGTCCAGGCGGCCGGTGACCGCGGTGGCGATGACCAGGGCGGCCTCGTCACGGATCTGCTGGGGCAGGTGCTCGGTGTCCTCCGGGTCGAGGGCGAAGTCGAGGCTTTCCGGTGGCTGTTCGTCGAGGGCGCGCAGCGCGGGTGCGACGACCTTCAGCAGAAGCTGGTAGTCCTCGTTGTCCATGCGGACGCGGAGAAGGTCGAGGTACATGTCCACGGGCCGTCCGTCGCGCGGAAACTCTGGTTCGTTCATCTCGTCCGTGTTCCCCCGCAGGCGGACGTCAGACCTTGCGCCAGCGGGCCATGGCGAAGGAGAAAAGTCCGAAGAGCATGAGCCCGGCGGCGACGCAGGCCAGCAGGCCGGGACCAGCGGGAGTGCCGGCGAACGAGCGCAGCGTGTCGTCCAGCCCCTTGGCCTTGTTCGGCTCGTACTCGACGGCGGCCCGTACGGCGAAGGCTCCCGCGGCGGCGAACACCAGGCCGCGGGCCGCGCCGCCGCCCACTCCGGTGACGTCCACCAGGCGCCGCACCCGCGGGGACATCTCCCCCAGCCGCAGATGCTTGTGGTACGAGCGCATGACGGCCCGGGCGCCTATCCAGAGGCCCGCGACGGCGATTCCCACGCCGGCCGCGCCCACGATCCACCGCCCGCCGGGAAGGTCGAGCACCCGGGCGGTGACGTCCCGGGACTGCTCGTCGCTGGAGCCGCCTCCGCTGCCCGATCCCGCGGCGAAGGCCAGCACGGAGTAGGCCACGAAGGAGTAGAAGGCGCACCGGCCGAGCGCGAACAGCCGCTTCTTGGCGCTGCGCCCGTCGGCGCCGACCCCGCCGAAGGCGACCTCGGACAGCCGCCACAGCGCCATGCCGACCAGGCCGATGCCCAGCGCCCACAGCAACACGGCCCCGAAGGGCTTCTCCGATATCTCGGCCAGCGCCCCCTGCCGGTCGGCCTCGTGCCCGGCGTCGCCGAAGGCGATCTGCAGAGCCAGCAGTCCGACCAGCAGGTAGATGACGCCCCGCGCGGCGAACCCGGCCTTGGCGGCCCCCTTCGTCACCGAGCCCCGTGCCGCCCGCTCCGCCCGGACCTTGCCGTCGCGCGTCAGAGCACTCGTGTTCATGCCGTCCTCCCCTGAGACTCCCCGGTTCCTGCGGAGTCCGGATGCCCCGGCTCACGCCGGACACACTCCGGGTGGTCTGTCTCGTGCCGGACCTCGTGTCAGGCCTCGTGCTCGGCCTCGTGTCGGGCGTCAAAGAACAGCGGGGTGGGCGCGCCGGGTTCCGGCGTGCCCACCCCGCCCTGTCAGGCGTGTGCGTGGGGCTCGTTGTCGACGGACGGGCCCATCAGGCCTGTGCGTGGGGCTCGTTGTCGGCAGACGGGTCCATCAGGCGTACGCGTGGGGCTCGTTGCCCGTGGGGGGACCCATCGGGGCGTCGGTGGGTGACGCCGCCTCGAGCCATTGGCGTGCCGTCTCCAGGGCGTGCCGCACGTCGCGCTCGCCGGTGGACACGCAGAGCGTGTAGGCGAGGTCGCGTGCCTGTGCCTGGTTCTCGGCGGACCCGTTCTCCATCAGCGCCGTGTACTCGTCGACGAGTGTGCGCAGAACAGCGGGGTGGGGCATCAGCATCGGTCTGCTTCTCCTCCGTTCGGAACGCGTGGATGTCCTTGCCGTCAGCGCAGCGCCTGCTGGCGCACCCGCTCGCAGCTGCGGCTGATGAGCCGGGAGACGTGCATCTGGGAGATGCCCAGCTGGTCGGCGATCGTGCTCTGTGTCATGTCTTCGAAAAAGCGCATGTAGAGGATGGCGCGCTCGCGTTCCGGCAGGCGGCGCAGCCCTTCCTTGGCGGACTCCCGGTCGATCACCGTGTCGAAGGAGGTGTCGGAGTCGCCGAGGGTGTCGGCGAGGCTGTACCCGTCGTCCCCGGCCGCGGTCTCGGCGTCCAGCGAGAGGGTACTGAAGCTCTCCAGGGCCTCCAGGCCGGCGTTCACCTCGTCCTCGGTGAGCCCGGTGTGGGTGGCGATGTCGGCGACCGAGGGCTCGGCCGCCCCGGGGTTCTGGCTGAGTTCCCGGCGGGCGATCCGCACCTTGTTGCGCAGCTCCTGCACCCGGCGGGGCACCCGCAGCGCCCACATACGGTCCCGGAAGTGCCGCTTGATCTCGCCGGTGATGGTGGGTACGGCGTAACTCTCGAAGGCCCCTCGCTCGGGGTCGAAACGGTCGACGGCCTTCACCAGTCCGAGGGCTGCGACCTGCCGCAGATCCTCGATCGCCTCGCCGCGGTCACGGAAACGGCCGGCGATGCGGTGGGCCATGGGCAGCCAGGCGGTGACGAGCTCGTCGCGTACGGCGTCCCGCTCGGGCCCCTCCTCCAGGGTGACCAGCCGGGCGAACCGGCTGGCGGTGTCGGGCGCGTCGTCATGTGTACGCCGCAACTGCGCGGTGGTGGGGGCGGATGCGGCGGGACGGCTTGTCGACATGTCTGTGGGCATGCGGTATCGCTCCTGAACGGTGATTTCAGGGACTGACTGACGACGGAGGGCTCCGACCGTCCGGAGGCGCGGGCGGCGCCCCGGAGCGGTCATACCGCTTCCGTCGGCGCGCCTCCGGTCCGAAGCACGAACCTCCGTCTGCCCTGCCCCCGGAGGCCCAAACTCCGTCCGCGGGAAAGTGTTCGAAGGGCCCTCGGTCCTCGTCCCGAACCGGCCTGGCCCGGGTCAGAACACCGGGACGACGGCGGTGATGCGCTTGCCGCCGGAAGGCAGGTCGGACACCCTGACGTCGCGGGCCAGCCGGCGGACGATCGGCCAGCCGTGGCCTCCGACGCGTCGGCGCCCCTCGCCGTCGACCGGGTCGGCGGTGACCGGCAGCCGGTCGCTGCGGTCGCTGACGGAGACGCGCACGTCCCGCTCGTCCACGTCGACGTCGAATCCGGTGATGCCGCCGCCGTGCAGGATGGCGTTGGTCGTCAGTTCCGAGGCGACCAGCAGGGCGTCCGAGAGGCCGTCCTCGTCGTAGGGACAGCTGGTGGCCCCGCAGCGCCCTGCCACCGCCCTGCGTACGGCGCTGCGGATGTCGGCCGGTCGGCACTGTTCGTGTCCTGTGTGACCGGGCGGGCCGTTCAGCGCGTCCACACGGTCGGTCGAGTCGTTCGTAGGCATCCCTTCGCTCCCTGAGTGTTCTTGACTGGTCGATGATCGAAGCGGGTTCGCCGGCTGACGGCGGGCCTCTCGAGCGAGGGCGGGCCGCCCCCGGGCCGGGAGCGGCGCGGCTCCTGGTCCGGCCGGGCCCGGTCGGCCCCGGCCACGAGGCGCCCGGGCCGACCGCGTCACTGCGGTGACTTCGACGCCCTTTTCGCACCCCTGCGCTCTTTCGCCGGACGGTGCGGTCGTCTTCTCTTCGGCTGGCCACCTCAGCGACGGCCAAACCTCCCGACCAGGGAGCAATCGTCCCGCCGGAGCGGGGTACGCGGACCAGATGACCGATGTGGTGGACTCGGACGAACTGCTGCGGCGCATCCGGCGGGCAAGGTCCTGCGCCCATGAGGAGCTGCTTGCCTGGCGCGCGCGGAGCGCGGCCCTCACCCGGACCGACGCAGACGCAGACGCAGACGCAGACGCAGACGACGCACGCGACGCCCGGGTACGGGCTCTCGCCTACGAAGCCGTGCTCAGAGTGCTGGACGAAATCCTGACGCCCGGTCGGCATGCGGAGCCACAATGACCGTCCGGCCGCCGCCGATCCGAGTGACGGCCGAGCAGCGATCGAGTGATGACCGAGTGAAACAGGTCACGTGACCGGGTCACGGCTACACAAAATCTCCCCTAATGGTTTACGGTTCATTCATACGTGGTGAGCGGGGTAGAGGCCACTCCTCCTCCGTACGCCACCTCTGACCGCCCTGGCTGGCCTCCCCCGTCCAGCCAGGGCGTTTTCCTGCCCTCATGCGGAAAGTGCGGTCCTCCGAGGTGCCCGGGACGTCGGCAGCGGCTGAAATGGAAGGGGAAACACCCCCAGCGATCCTCGGCGAGGAGCCCCGGGCCATGACCAAAGCGACCAAACTGCTGACCGCCCTTCCCCCGCCCCAGCGTCAGCGCCTGATGACGCTCGCCCGTGAGGTGTCCTTCCCGGAGGACGCCCGGATCTTTGAGGCGGGTGGCACGGCCGACCGCTTCTGGGTCCTCCGCTCCGGTGCCGTCTCGCTCGTCCAGCAGGTGACACCCCTGCGGCGGGTCACCGTCGCGAGCCTCGGCGCCGGCGACCTGCTGGGCTGGTCCTGGCTGTTCCCGCCCTACAAGTGGGACTTCGGCGCCGAGGCCTTCAGCCCCGTCCGCGCCTACGCGTTCGAGGCGCAGCCGGTGCTCAAGCTGTGCGAGGAGGATCCGGCGCTCGGGTTGACGCTGATGCGGATCGTGGCCGAGATCCTCGCGCACCGGCTGGAGACGACCCGGGGCAAGCTGATGGAGCAGTACGGGACCCACCGGCGCGGGGTGCTGTAGAGGCCGCGCGCCTCAGACCCGGTAGCGGCGCAGCGCGGGCACGGCGGCCGCCAGGGCCAGCATCAGCGCGACGACCAGCAGGCCGCCGCCGGTGACCGCCGCGCGGGGCCCGAAGGCGGCGCCCGCCGTGCCGTGCAGGGCGTCGGCCAGCCGGGGGCCGCCCGCGACGACCACCGTGAACACGCCCTGCATGCGGCCGCGCATCTCGTCGGTGGCGGCGGACAGCAGGATCGCCCCGCGGAAGACCATGGAGACCATGTCGGCGACGCCGGCGCAGGCCAGGAACACCACGGCGAGCCACAGACTGCCGCTCAGTCCGAACCCGGCGATCGCCGCACCCCAGGCGACGACCGCGCCGATGACCATCCACCCGTGCCGGCGGGCCCGGGAGAACGTGCCGGAGAACAGTCCGCCCAGTACCGCGCCGATCGGGATCGCCGCGAACAGCAGGCCGAGGGCGAGGCCCTCGCCGTAGGGGGCGTACGTCTCGGCGGCGAGCTGCGGGAACAGCGCCCGGGGCATACCGAAGACCATGGCGATGACATCGGCGAGGAAGGACAGCAGCAGGACCTTGTGCCCGGAGATGTAGCGGAAGCCCTCCACGATCTCGCGGAGCCCGGCCCGGCGGGCGGTCGCGCTCGCCGGCGGCGGCAGCGCGGGCAGCCGGAACACGGCCCACAGCGTCACGGACAGCGCGACGGCGTCGAGGAGATACAGCTCGGGCAGGCCGATGACGGGGATCAGCGCACCCGCGAACAGCGGGCCGACGACCAGACCGGTCTGCATGACGGTCGAGCCGAGGGCGTTGGCGGCGGCGAGTTCGTCCGCGGGGACCAGGCGGGCGATGGAGGCGTTGCGGGCGGGCGAGTTCAGGCCGAAGAAGGCCTGCTGGGTGGCGAGCAGCACCATCAGCACGGCCACCGAGTCGAGTCCCGAGACCGCCTGGAGCCAGAACAGCACCGAGGTGACCGCGATACCGCTGTTGGTGATCAGCAGCAGCTTGCGCCGGTCGACGGTGTCGGCGACCGCTCCGCCCCACAGCGCGAACAGCACCATCGGCACCAGCCCGGCAAGGGCGGCATAGCCGACCCAGGCGGAGGAGCCGGTGATGTCGTAGATCTGCTTGGGCACGGCGACGGCGGTGAGCTGACTTCCCACGGCCGTGACGATGGTGGAGGACCACAGCCGCCGGTAGGCCGGCCGGCGCAGCGGACGGGTGTCCATCGCCCAGCGGCGCCAGCCGCGCCGGGGCCGGACCCGGGGGCACGGATCGGCCTCGTCGGCCTCGGGTGCGGTGCTGCTCTCGCTGGTGTCCACGCGTTTCCTGGTTGCTCGCTACATCTTTCGGTCCGGAGGTCACTATCCCAGTACCTGCCGTGCTTGCGGCGCCCGGTGAACGCGCGATCTCGGATTGCGGACTCCGCACACCGGACCCGCACGCCGGACCCCGCACGTGGCTCGGGCTCCAGCGGTTCGGCTCCAGCGGTTCGGCTCCTGCGGTCTGGCTCCAGCGGTTCGGGCTCCTGTGGCTCAGGCCCCCACCACGAGCGTCACACCAAGAGTGATCATGGTGGCGGCGACCAGACCGTCCAGGACGCGCCAGGCGGCCGGCCGGGTCAGGAAGCGGCCGAGCAGCCGGGCGCCGAATCCCAGCGCCACGAACCAGCACACGCTGGCGAGGACAGCCCCCAGGCCGAAGGTCCAGCGCAGCGGGCCGCGGTCGGCGGCGACGGAACCGAGCAGGAACACCGTGTCGAGGTAGACGTGCGGGTTGAGCCAGGTCAGCGCCAGACAGGTCAGCACCGCCCGGCGCAGGGAGCCGGTGCTCTCCCCCTGCGTCGCCAGGGCGCCCGCGGGCCGGAACACCCGCCGGGCCGCCAGGGCCCCGTAGCAGAGCAGGAAGAGTCCGCCGATCCAGCCGACCGCGGTCAGCACCCCGGGCCAGGCCACCACCAGCGCGCCCACCCCGCCCACGCCCAGGGCGATGAGCACCGCGTCGGACAGGGCACAGATCCCGACGACGGCGAGGACGGCGTCACGGCGGATCCCCTGACGCAGGACGAAGGCGTTCTGGGCGCCGATGGCGACGATGAGCGACAGACCGGTGCCGAAGCCGGCGGCCGCGGCCGTGAGGGTGTGGGACATGACGTCCACGCTAGAGAAGCGATCACTTCGGGTACAGCTAAAGATTCTTACGTATCATTAGCAATCGTGATGACCAAGTGATGGCGGACCTTCCGCTCGACCAGGTGCGGACGCTGCTCGCGGTGGTGGACGAGGGCACCTTCGACGCGGCCGCCGCCACCCTGCATGTGACGCCCTCGGCGGTCAGCCAGCGCGTCAAGGCCCTGGAGCAGCGCACGGGCCGGGTCCTGCTGCTGCGCACCAAGCCGGTACGGCCCACCGAGTCCGGTGAGATCGTCGTCCGGTTCGCCCGCCAGCTGGCCCGGCTCGAGCGCGACACACGGTCCGAGCTGGGCATGAGCGGCGAGGACGAGCCGACGCGGGTGACGGTCGCGGTGAACGCGGACTCGCTCGCCACCTGGTTCCTGCCGGCCCTCACCCGGGTGCCCCGGGAGCCGCAGGTCTGTTTCGAACTGCACCGCGAGGACGAGACGCGCACGGCGGAACTCCTGCGGGAGGGGCTGGTGATGGCCGCGGTGACCTCGTCGCCCGAGGCCGTGACCGGCTGCTCCGTGCGCGCGCTGGGCACCATGCGCTACCAGGCCGCCGCGAGCCCGGACTTCGTCTCCCGTCATCTGGGTGACGGCCCGCTCCACGAAACCCTCCCCCGGGCACCCGTGATGACCTTCGACCGGAGCGACGACCTTCAGGACGCGTTCGTCCGCGGGCTGCGCCGGGGCGCCGCGGGCGCGAGTCCGGTACGGCAGGCCGTGCCGACCTCGGAGGGCTTCGTGGAGGCCGTGGCCGCCGGCTTCGGCTGGGGCATGGTGCCCGAGGCGCAGTCCGGCGCCCTGCTGCGCTCCGGCCGTCTGGTCTCCCTCGCGCCCGGCCGCCCGCTGGACGTCCCGCTGTACTGGCAGCAGTGGAAACTCGACTCGCCGGCCCTGGCGGCGGTGGCGGACGCGGTGGCGGCGACTGCGGCCGAAACCCTCAGGGGCTGAGCCGGGCCAGCGTCGCCTGCGCGCTGTCCAGCAGCATCTCGAGCGCCGTCGGATAGGCGCTGGTCACCATGCGGGTCGACAGCAGCGGGGCCGCCTCGGCGATCCGGGGGTGGGTCGCGGCGGGCAGCCGGGCGTACGTCGAGCGCCACATCGCGTCGTCGGCGCGCTGCGCGGCGCGGGGCAGGGCCAGGGAAGCGGCGTCCAGGGCGGCGAAGGCCAGCGTCTGGTCGATGAAGGCGTGGTAGATCCGCACGGTGTCCGGCAGCGGGAACCCGGCGGTGCGCAGCACGTCCAGGACCGCCTCGTCAGCGGCCAGCTCGTTGGCCCGGCCCGTCACCCGGCTCGTGGTGAGCTGGGCGGCCTGCGGATGGGCGACATAGGCGGCGTGGATGCGCAGTCCGACGGCGTGCAGATCCGTGCGCCACTCCCCCGTCGGCCGCCAGCCGCGCAGCGCCTCACCGACGAGCGCGTCGCCGATGGCGAGGGTCAGCTCGTCCATGCCCCGGAAGTAGCGGTACAGGGTGCTGGGGTCGCAGTCGAGGGCTAGACCGAGACGGCGGGCGCTGAGGCCTGCGCTGCCGTGCTCACGAAGCAGACGCAGCGCGGCCTCGACGATCAGGTGCTCGGACAGCACGGTGCCGCTCCTGGTGGGCCGGCGCCGCCGCCGCCTCTCCTCGGGCACGACCGGTTTGGCCACGGTCCCTCGCTCCCTCGTTCCCCACTCGCTCGCCGGCGCTCTTATGCCAACGCCATTGACCTTACGCGGACGCGGGGCGTTGTATCCCTCTCAGGGGCCCCGTTCGCACACCTTCGTCCGTTCGCAGTCTCAGCCGAGGGAGTTTCCGTCATGCGTGTCCTGCTCGTGGGCGCCGGCGGTGTGGGCACCGCCATCACCCGGATCGCCGCCCGTCGCCCGTTCTTCGAGGCGATGGTGGTCGCCGACTACGACCCCGCCCGAGCCGCCGCCGCCGTCGCCGCGCTCGACGGCGACGACCGGTTCCACGCCGAGCGCGTCGACGCCGGCGACCGGGCGGCGGTGGCCGACCTGCTCGCCCGCCACCGCTGCGACGTCCTGCTGAACGCCACCGACCCGCGGTTCGTGATGCCCCTGTTCCACGCGGCGCGGACCGCCGGCGCCACCTATGTCGACATGGCGATGTCACTGTCGCGGCCGCACCCGGACCGGCCGTACGAGGAGTGCGGGGTCCGGCTCGGCGACGCGCAGTTCGCCGAGGCCGACGACTGGGCCGGCGCGGGCGCCCTGGCCCTGGTCGGCATGGGGGTCGAACCGGGTCTGTCGGACGTCTTCGCCCGCTACGCCGCCGACGAACTCTTCGACGAGATCGAGGAGATCGGCATCCGCGACGGCGCGAACCTCACCGTCGAGGGCCACGACTTCGCGCCCTCCTTCAACATCTGGACCACCATCGAGGAGTGCCTGAACCCTCCGGTGGTCTACGAGGCCGACCGGGGCTGGTTCACCACCGCGCCCTTCAGCGAGCCCGAGGTCTTCGACTTCCCCGAGGGCATCGGCCCGGTCGAGTGCGTGAACGTCGAGCACGAGGAGGTACTGCTCGTGCCGCGCTGGGTGAAGGCGCGCCGCGTCACCTTCAAGTACGGCCTGGGCGGCGAGTTCATCGAGACACTGAAGACGCTGCACCGCCTGGGACTGGACCGCACCGCGGCCGTGACCGTACCGAGCGCGCGGGGACCGGTGCCCGTCTCGCCCCGGGACGTGGTGGCCGCCTGTCTGCCCGACCCGGCGACCCTGGGCGAGTTGATGCACGGCAAGACGTGCGCGGGCACCTGGGTGCGGGGCGTGAAGGACGGCGCGCCTCGCGAGGTGTACCTGTACCACGTGGTCGACAACCGGTGGTCCATGGCCGAGTACGGCAGCCAGGCCGTGGTGTGGCAGACCGCCGTCAACCCGGTGGTCGCCCTGGAGTTGCTCGCCACGGGGGTGTGGTCCGGCGCGGGCGTCCTGGGCCCCGAGGCGTTCCCGCCGCGTCCGTTCCTCGACCTGCTCACGGCGTACGGCTCCCCTTGGGGGCAGCGGGAGCACTGAACTCTTTCCGGGCTGAGGCTGTTTCACCGTCGCTCCTGCGGCAACCCGATCGGAAGCAACTCATCCGGAAAAGCACACACGACGTGATCGCAGGTGACTTCGATGGACAACTGGCGAGAGCACGCCGCGTGCCGCCGCGAGGATCCCGACCTCTTCTTCCCGATCGGTACCTCCGGTCCGGCACTGCTCCAGATGGAACAGGCCAAGGCGGTCTGCCGACAATGCCCGGTGCGGGAGGCCTGCCTGGAGTGGGCCATGGACACCGACCAGACCCTGGGGGTCTGGGGCGGTACGGGCGAGAACGAACGACGCGCCCTCAAGCGGCGTATCAGGGCACGCCGAAGTTCGTGACCCGCGGGCTCGGGCGTAGCGGCCCGGTCACCCGGAAGCTGGTGCCGGGCCCCACGGGGCTGCGCAGTTCGTGGGCCACGTCGCTGATGAAGGCCCTGTGCTGGGCCTCCAGACGTTCCCGGCGTTCGGCGAGGTCGTTGAAGGCCTCCGCGAGGATCCCGGTCTCGTCGCGCGTCGCGACCGGCACGCGCGCGTGCCGGTCAGGGGGCTGCGGGGCGGCCTCGGTCAGGGCGCGCAGGGGCCGGACGAGACGGGTGGCGACGACGGCGGTGACAGCGGTGACGGCCAGCACCAGACCGGCCGCGCCGAAGACCTTCGCCTTGTCGGCCGGGGACATCACCCAGCGGGGTGCCGCGCCGCTGTCCCCGACGCCGAGGAACAACTCGGCGGCCGGGGCGACGTACGGGTCGAGCTGCACCCGCCGGGCGGCCTCCAGGCATGGCCGCCCCTGACGACCATCTGGTCCGCGACGCCGCCGCGACCCGTGAGCGGGTGGGGCGCGGCGGGCGCACGGCCCGGGGTCGCGATGTGACCATCGTTCGATCCTCGCCGACAGGTGTGCGGAACCCGTCAGGTTCCGGGCCCGTTCGGGGCTCTACGGCGTACCGGGCTTGCCCCGGCCGTACAGCCAGGTCCGGAAGAGCGCGCCGAGGTCGGCCCCGGACTCCCGCTCCGCGAGCCGTTCGAACTGGGCGGTGGTGCCGTGGCCGTAGCGGTGTGCGGCGGCCCAGGCGCGCAGGATGCGGAAGAAGGCGCGGTCCCCGACGGTGCTGCGCAGGACGTGCAGGGTCATGGCGCCCCGGGCGTAGACGGGGGCGCCGAAGATGTTCGCGCCGCTGCCGGGATCACCGGGCGGGAACTCCCACAGGCCGTCGGTCGCCAGGCGGGCGTACAGGGCGTCGAAGGTCTTCTGCGCGGAGCTGCCGCCGTGCTGCTCGGCATAGAGCCACTCGGTGTACGTGGCGAAGCCCTCGTTGAGCCAGATGTCCTTCCAGGAGGTGAGGGAGACGGAGTCGCCGAACCACTGGTGGGCGTTCTCGTGGACGAGGGTGCCCAGGGAGGGGGCCCGGTCGTACACGGGCCGCGACTGGGTCTCCAGGGCGTAGCCGACGTCGGGGGCGTGGTCGACGATGGAGCCGGCGGCGCGGAACGGATAGGGCCCGAACAGCGCGCTCTCCCACTCCAGCACGGACGGCAGCTGCTTCAGGACGGGCGCGGCGGCCGCGGCCTCGCGCGGGTCGACGGCGTCGTAGACCTGGAGGCCGTCGCGGGTCGTGTACTGCTGGACCTGGAACTTCCCCACGGTGGCGGTGGCGAGGTAGGCGGCCATGGGTTCGGCCTGGTGCCAGCGGAAGGTGGTCCTGCCGTTGGTGGTGCGCTGTCCGAGGAGGACGCCGTTGGCGACGGCGGCGCGGTCCTCGGGGACGGTGATCGTGAAGTCGTAGGTGGACTTGTCCAGTGGATGGTTGTCGGCCGGGAACCACGTCATGGCGCCCTGTGGTTCGCCGGCGACGAAGGCCCCGTCGTCGGTGGGGATCCAGCCGTCGGCGGAGCCGTCGGGGTCGGTGACCGGGCCGGGGGTGCCGTTGTAGGTGACGGTGACCTGGAACCGCTCGCCCGCGCGCAGGGCGCGCTTCGGGGTGACGACGAGTTCCTGGCCGTCGCGCCGGTAGCCCGCCTTGACATGGTCGACGCTCAGGCCGGTGACCTTCAGCCCCTGGAAGTCGAGGTCGAAGCGGGCCAGCCGCCGGGTGGCGCGGGCGGTCAGGACCGCCTTGCCGTCGAGGTGCCGGGTGCCCGGGTCGTAGCGGAGGGTCAGGTCGTAATGGGCCACGTGGTAACCGCCGTTGCCGGCGAGCGGGAAGTAGGGGTCGCCGACCCCGGCGGTGCCCGGTCCGGCCGCGGTGGCGGGTCCGGCCGCGGCGAGCAGCGCCGCCACGGCGACAGGGACGGTGGCGGCGACGGCTTCGCGGCGTAGGAGGGTGGTGGTGCGTCTGCGGGGGTGCCTCACGTGCGCTCCTGGGGGGGGTGGCGGCTGGTCGGACGTCCTCAGACTAGGGACTTGGCCCCCGGTCATCCGCCCGTTCTCCCCGTTCAGGTCATGCCCGGCGGTGCCGACGGGTGTCCGGGCCTACGCTCGGACGGAACCCGCCAACCCGAGGACGGCCCGCCCATGAGTGTCCGCGTGCGTCGCGTCTACGACCCGCCCGAGCCCGACGACGGTGTGCGGGTCCTGGTCGACCGGCTGTGGCCGCGCGGGGTGTCCAAGGCCGCGGCCCGCGTGGACGAATGGCCCAAGGGCCTCACCCCGTCCACCGGACTGCGCCGCTGGTACCACGCGGGCGAGGGACCGTACGAGGAGTTCGCGCGGCGCTACGAGGCGGAGCTGACCGCCCCGGAGGCGGCAGAACTCCTCGACCACGTACGCGAGTTGGTCCGCGAGGGCCCGGTGACGCTGCTGACGTCCGCGAAGTCCTCGGAGCAGAGCCACACGGCGGTGCTGGTCCGCCTGCTGGAGGCGGACCAGCGCTGACGACGCGTGGGTGTCAGCCCGTCTGCTTCGCCGCGGCCCGTCCCGCCGCGCGTCCGGAGAAGAGGCAGCCGCCGAGGAAGGTGCCTTCGAGGGCGTTGTAGCCGTGGACCCCGCCCCCGCCGAAGCCGGCCACCTCACCGGCCGCGTACAGCCCCTCGACCGGCTGCCCGTCGGCGCCCAGGGCACGCGAGTCGAGGTCGGTCTGGATACCGCCGAGCGTCTTGCGGGTGAGGACGTGCAGCTTGACGGCGATGAGCGGGCCCGCCTCGGGGTCCAGGACGCGGTGCGGGGTGGCGACCCGGCCGAGCCGGTCGCCGATGTAGCGGCGGGCGTTGCGGATGCCCTGGACCTGGGCGTCCTTGCTGTACGGGTTGGCCATCTGGAGGTCGCGCGCCTCGATCTGCCGGCGCAGGGTGTCCACGTCGAGCAGCGGCTTCTCCGTCAGCCCGTTCATCTTCTCGACGAGCTTGTCGAGGGTGTCGGCGATCACGAAGTCCGCGCCGCGGTCGAGGAACGCCTGCACCGGGGCCGGGGCGCCCTTGCCGAGAAGCCGGTCGCGCAGGACGGCCTTGCGGTCCTTGGCGGTGATGTCGGGGTTCTGCTCGGAGCCGGAGAGCGCGAACTCCTTCTCGACGATCTTGCGGGTGAGGATGAACCAGGAGTGGTCGTGGCCGGCGATGTCCTCGGTCGTCCGCAGGTGCCTGAGCGTGTTGAGGGTGTCGTAGCCCGGCAGGCAAGGGTCGGGCAGCCGGCGGCCGAGGGCGTCGAACCACAGGGAGGACGGGCCGGGCAGGATGCGGATGCCGTGGCCGGGCCAGATGGGGTCCCAGTTCCGGATGCCCTCGGTGTAGTGCCACATGCGGTCGCGGTTGACCAGCCGGACGCCGGCCTCGGCGCTGATGCCGAGCATGCGGCCGTCGACGTAGGCGGGGACACCGGTGACCATCTCGCGGGGCGGCGTGCCCAGCCGCTCGGGCCAGTAGCGCCGCACGATGTCGTGGTCGGCGCCGATGCCGCCGCTGGTGACGACCACGGCCCGGGCGGTCAGCTCGAAGTCGCCGACGCGGTCGCGGTTGGAGGCGACGCCGCGCGCGGAGTCGTCGGGGGCGAGGACCGTGCCGCGTACACCCCGGGCGGCGCCGTCCTCGAGGACCAGCTCGTCGACCCGGTGCCGGTGGTAGAAGGTCAGCAGCCCGTCCTTGGCGGCCTGCTTGGCGTAGCGGGCGAAGGGCTCGACGACACCCGTGCCGGTGCCCCAGGCCACGTGGAAGCGGGGTACGGAGTTGCCGTGGCCGTCGGCGCGCAGATCGCCGCGTTCCGCCCAGCCGACGGTCGGCACGAAGGAGATCCCGTGCCCGGCGAGCCAGGTCCGCTTCTCCCCCGCCGCGAACTCGACGTAGGCGCGTGCCCAGCGCACCGCCCAGGAGTCCTCGTCGTCGGTGCGGTCGAACCGCGCGCTGCCCTGCCAGTCGTTCCAGGCGAGGTCGAAGGAGTCCTTAATGCCGAGGCGGCGCTGCTCGGGGGAGTCGACGAGGAAGAGCCCGCCGAAGGACCAGAACGCCTGGCCGCCGAGGTTGGCGGCGTTCTCCTGGTCGACCAGGGCGACCCGCCTGCCCCTGCTGGTGAGTTCGTGCGCCGCGACCAGACCCGCGAGGCCGGCTCCGACGACGATGACGTCCGCGTCCATGGCGTCCGCTGCCTTTCTGCTGAGGATGTCGTTACGGGGTGCCGCTGCCGTCGGTCAGCAGCGCGGTGAGCAGTTGCTTCAGCCAGACGCGGGCACCCTCGACGTCCTTGTCCAGCAGCAGTTGGGTGGTGACTCCGTCGTAGGCGGCGACCACGGCGTGCGCCGCGCCTTCGACGTCCCCGAGCACGGCCGGCAGTACGGCGAGCCCCCGGGCGCGGGCGAGCCGGTCGGCGATCGCCCGCCGCAGCCGCGCGCGGTGCTCCAGCAGCGTCTGCGCGACGTCCGGAGCGCGTGCCGCGTGCACGAGGAAGTCCGTCTTCACCAGGAGCCAGTCCAGGTCGAGGAGGAGCACCTCGGTGACCCGGTCCACGGCGGCGGGCACGTCGAGGTCGGGTCCGTCCAGGGCGAGGGCCCCGGACACCTGCTCGGCGATCAGGTCGGCCCGTAGCCGGTAAAGGGCGAAGAACAGCTCGTCCAGGCTGCCGAAGTTGGAGTAGAAGGCGCCCCTGCTGTAGCCGGCCGCCTCGCAGACCTCCTCGATGGAGACCCGTCCGAAGCCCTTGGCGGCGAACACCTCGAAGGCGGCGTCGAGCAGATTGGCCCGCGTGCGGACCCGCCGCCTGGTGACGCGCCCCGTCGTCCGCCCGGTCTGCTCGGCCACCCGCCCGGTCTGCTCGGCCACCCGCCCGGTCTGCTCAGCCGTCTGCCCCGGCTGTTCCGTCGCCATCTCGGACCCCCGTTCGATACGGGAATGTATCCGATACACCGCTGTATCGAAAGCCCTGCCGAAGCGGGACGCAGCACCTCGGCTCCCGGCCCCCCGTGCCGCCGGGCAGCGCGAGGGAACAAACATTCGATTGAGGCGTAGGCTGGAACCATGACCGCGCACCACCTCCAGGGCTCCCTCTTCGACCAGACCGACGAACTGCGCCTCGGGTCCCTCGACGTCATCCGCCGGACCCCGCTCGGCGCGGACGCCTGGATCGACGTGCTGCCGGGCTGGCTCACCGGATCGGACACCCTGTTCGAACAGCTGGCGACCGAGGTGCCCTGGCGCGCCGAGCGCCGGAAGATGTACGACAACGTCATCGACGTACCGCGTCTGCTGGCGTTCTACGGAGCGGGCGAGGAGCTGCCCCACCCGGTGCTGACACGGGCGCGTGGGGCGCTGTCCGCGCACTACGCCGGGGAGCTGGGCGAGCCCTTCGTCACCGCCGGCCTGTGCCACTACCGCGACGGCCGGGACAGCGTCGCCTGGCACGGCGACCGGGTCGGGCGCGGCGCCAGGGAGGACACCATGGTGGCCATCCTCTCCGTGGGCTCCCCGCGGGACCTGCTGCTGCGCCCCGTACGCGGGGGCGAGACGGTCCGGCGACCGCTGGGACACGGCGATCTGATCGTGATGGGCGGTTCCTGCCAGCGGACCTGGGAACACTGCGTCCCCAAGTCCGCCCGCGCCGCCGGACCGCGCATCAGCGTCCAGTTCCGCCCGCGCGGAGTGCGGTGAAACGGAGCCGACGGTACCTGTCCGAAACCCTCGGGGTACGGTTCCGGCCCCGTGCCCCGGCGTCCGAATCCACCCGGTGATCTGCTTTGCTGTCCCCGTCGAGCACGAACCCCGAGCATCGACCTCGATCACGAACATCCGGGACACGGGACGGCCATGCGGGCAGACGTACGGCAAGTGGCGGACGGCACCTACCTGGTGCACGGCAGCAACACCAACTGGGTGATACTCGCCGAGGGTGACGCCGTCACCCTGATCGACACCGGCTACCCGGGAGACCGGCAGCTGGTCCTGGACTCCCTGGCCGCCGTGGGCAGTTCACCGGAGGCCGTCACGGCCGTACTGGTCACCCACGCCCACAACGACCACCTGGGCTCCGCCGAGCACCTGCGCTCGACGTACGGCACCCCGGTGTATCTGCACGAGGCCGAAGTGCCCCACGCCCGCCGGGAGTTCCTCCAGCAGGTGACCGTGGGCGAGGTGCTGAGGAACGCCTGGCGGCCCGGGGTGCTGCCCTGGATGGTGCACGCGCTGCGCTCCGGCGGCACCGAGCAGCACCCGGTCACCGCGCCCGAGGCCTTCCCGGCCGCCGACGGCCCGCTCGACCTGCCGGGCCGGCCCGTCCCGGTGCACACCCCCGGCCACACCACCGGCCACGCCGTCTTCCACCTCCCGCAAGCGGGCGTCGTCGTCTCCGGCGACGCCCTGGTCAGCGGCCACCCGACCTCGCGCCTGAAAGGGCCGCAGCTGCTGCCGGACATGTTCCACCACGAGCGCGCCCGCGCGGTGACGTCGCTGGACGTGATCGAAGGGCTGCCGGCCGACCTGCTGCTGCCCGGGCACGGCCCGCTGCACCGGGGGTCCGTGAAGGCGGCGGCCCAGCAGGCCCGCGAACGCGCCGTCTAAGGTCAGGCCATGGCTTTGCAGATCAGCGCCACCAATCCGGAGCATCCGGCACTCCTGCTGGAGCTGCCCTGGCACCTGCCCCTGGAGGAGTGGCCCGAGGAGGTCCTCGTCCCGCTCCCCCGGGGCATCTCCCGCCACGTGGTGCGCTATGCCCAGGCCGGCGACGAGGTGATCGCCGTCAAGGAGCTCGCCGAACGTCCCGCGCTGCGCGAGTACGAGCTGCTGCGGGACCTGGACCGGCTCGGCATCCCCGCCGTCGACCCGCTGGCCGTGGTCACCGGCCGCGCCGACGGCAACGGCGTGCCGCTGGAGTCGGTGCTGGTCACCCGGCATCTGGGCGGCTCGATGCCGTACCGCTCGATGTTCGAGACGACGATGCGCCCGGCGACCATGCACCGGCTCATGGACGCCCTCGCCGTGCTGCTGGTGCGCCTGCATCTGGCCGGGTTCGCGTGGGGCGACTGCTCGCTGTCCAACACGCTGTTCCGGCGGGACGCGGGCGCCTACGCCGCCTACCTCGTCGACGCCGAGACCGGCGACCTGCACCCCCAGCTGAGCCCCGGCCAGCGCGACTACGACCTCGACCTCGCCCGCGTCAACATCAGCGGCGAGCTGCTCGACCTGGAGGCGTCCGGGGCGCTGCACCCCTCGGTGGACCCGATCGAGTTCGGCACGGAGATCTGCGCCCGCCACGGGGCCCTGTGGGAGGAGCTGACCCGGGTCTCCGTCTACCCGGCGGGCAAGTACCACTACATCGAGCGCCGCATCCGGCGGCTCAACGAGCTCGGTTTCGACGTCGCCGAGATGCAGATCGAGCACTCCTCCAACGGCGACACGGTCACCTTCGTGCCGAAGGTCGTCGACGCGGGTCACCACCAGCGCCAGCTGCTGCGCCTGACCGGCCTGGACACCGAGGAGAACCAGGCCCGGCGGCTGCTGAACGACCTCGAGAGCTGGATGGCCACCCAGGACGACTACGCCCCGGGCGACCCCCTCGCGGCCCGCCCGGAGGTGCTGGCGCACCGCTGGGTGCGGGACGTCTTCCGGCCCACCGTGCGCGCGGTCCCGCTCGAGCTGCGCGGCTCCATGGACGCGGCGGAGATCTACCACGAGCTCCTCGAACACCGCTGGTACCTCTCGGAGCACGCGCAGCAGGACATCGGGCTCGACACGGCGGTCGAGGACTACATCAAGAAGATCCTGCCCAAGGCCCGGGAGACCCTGGAACCGACCATCCCGGAGTAGGTCGCTCGTGGGGCAGGCCCGCCCTGGAACGAGCCCGCCCTGGGGAGTGAGTCAGTCGTGGGGCACGACGGCGACCGGGCAGTCCGCGTGGTGCAGGACGCCGTACGCCACCGAGCCGATCCGGGCGCCCACGGCCGTGCGGTGGGCGCGGCGGCCGACCACCATCAGCTGGGCCCGCCCGGACACCGAAAGCAGGACCTGCCCCGCGCTGCCCATCTCCACGTGCTCCACCACCGGCACGTCGGGGAACCGCTCCCGCCACGGCGCCAGGGCCTCGGCCAGCGCCTTCTTCTCGTACGGCTCCAGGCCACCGGCGTCGTCGAGGAGCTTGAGCGAGCCGGGACTGTAGGCGAACACCGGCGGGAGCGTCCAGGCCCGTACCGCACGGACGCCCGCGCCCCGGGCGGCCGCCGTCTCGAACGCGAAGCGCAGCGCGGGGGCGCTGTCCTCGGGCTCGCCCTGCTGGCCGACGACGATCTCGTGACAGGCCACCTCGGACGACGGCTGGTCACCGGCCCGGACCAGCACGACCGGGCGCGCGGCCTCGGCGATCACCTGCTGGCCGACCGAACCCAGCAGGAACCCGACGACCGGGCCGTGCCCGCGCGAGCCGAGCACCAGCAGTTCCGCGTCCGCCGCGGCGGCGACCAGCGTGTCCACCGGACGGCCCTCCCGGACGTCGGTGGTGACGGTCAGGCCCGGGTGCCGCTCGGTGACCGTCGCGACGGCCTGCCGCACGGAGTCCCGAACCCAGCGCTCCTGCGTCTCCCGGTCCGCCACGTCGGCCGCCGCGTCGGGCTGGAACCGCCAGGCGTGCACCACCCGCAGTTCCAGGTCCCGCCGGACGGCCTCGCGGGCCGCCCAGGCGAGCCCTGCGAGGCTTTCGTCCGTTCCGTCGACCCCTGCCGTGATCGGGCCCGTCATCCCGTCGCCTCCTCATGTCGTGATCACATCCGTCGGGGCCCAGTCTTCACTACGCTTCGGGTATGGCTCTGGAGTGGGAACAAGTGAACGTCGACGCGGCCGACCCGGTGGCGCTGGGACGCTGGTGGGCCGCGGCCCTCGGATGGGTCGTGATCAACGACGCCCCCGACGAGTACGAGATCCGGTCGGAGCCGGACCGGCTGCCCGGTCTGCTCTTCGCACCGGTGCCGGAGGGGAAGGCGGTCAAGAACCGGCTCCACCTGGACTTCCGCCCCGACGACCAGCTCGCCGAGGTGACCCGTCTGCTGTCCCTGGGCGCCCGCCACGCGGACGTCGGCCAGGGCGAGCAGCCGTGGGTGACGCTGGCCGACCCCGAGGGCAACGAGTTCTGCGTGCTGGGGGAACGGCGCCCGTCTTGACGGCGTGCGCCCTGCCCTGACCCGAGAGCGCACGGTCCGCGCTCATCCCGGAGCGGACCGGGGCGATCGAACATAGGATGGGCGGAGCCGGCGCGGGCTTCGCCGTGCCGCCGTGAGTGACGAGCCTCTCGGGGTGGGAGACGTATGGCACAGGCCGCCGATTCGGCGCGGACCGTCATCCTGACCGTCGTGCTGCTGATGGGTGTCGGGCTCCCGAAGGAGGACCCGAAGCAAGAGGCGACCGGCACCGTACCCCCGAGACGGCCCTGAACGTCACGCTCAACTCGGTGGTGTTCCGCTCTGCAGGCCAGGACCTGACCACTGCCGGCACCTACATCGAGATGGGCTCCCGCATAACCGAGCCCGTGCTGCTGGGCCTGGCAGTCCTGGCCATCCGCAACCGCGTCAAACGCTGACACGAGCCGGGTGGCAGCGCCGCTGAAGCCATCCGTGCCACACGATCCCTCGCGCAAAGCTCGCGGACGACAGGACGTTTTTGGAAAGCGTTCGTCGGTCGCGGGCGCCTTGTCCTGGTAGCGTCAGCGACGAGCGGCAACACATCGAAACTGTCCGCAGAACCTGTGCGGACCGCCGTGCCTCACGTTCCGCCCTGCCCTTGCCGATAACGTCATCCGCGCTGGTTGGAGCCAGTGCGCGACGGTTCGCGGGATGTCGGCCGCTTCGCCGACGTCGACCACTCTGGCACGACTGGCGATCACCCAGGCATGATGACCGACCATGCTGCTGCGACAGGTGTACCTGGGCATGGCGGGCGCCTTCGCGATGCTGCGGCTGCTGCCGATGAGCGATCGGGACAAGGACGTGGAGGTCCTCGCTCTGCGCCATCAGATCGCGGTGCTGGAGCGGCAGCTGAACGGGCAGCGGGTGCGGTTCGACGCGGGCGACCGGGCGTTCCTGGCAGCGCTGCTCCAGGGTCTGCCGCCCGAGGCCCTGCGTCGGATGCGGCTGCTGGTGCGGCCCGACACCGTGCTGCGTTGGCACCGCGACCTGGTCTCGCGCCGCCACGCGGCCCGTTCCCGGCCGGGGCGTGCGGGTCGGCCGCGTACGGTGCGCTCGATCCGCGTTCTCGTGCTGCGTCTGGCGCGGGAATCCCGGCTGGGGCTACCGGCGCATCCACGGCGAGCTGCTGGTTGTGGGCGTGCAGGTGGCCGCCTCCACGGTGTGGGAGATCCTGAAGGAGGCGGGGATCGACCCGGTACCCGAGCGGACGTCCAGTACCTGGGCGGACTTCCTGCGCTCCCAGGCGGACGCGCTCCTCGCGTGCGACTTCTTCGAAGCGGTCACCCTGTCCGGGGCGCGGCTGTACGTGTTCGCGGTGATCGGGCACGCCGGCCGGCGCATCCGGATCCTGGGCGCGACGGCGCACCCGACCGCCTCCTGGGTGGCGCAGGCGGCGAGGAATCTCGTCATGGACCTCCAGGACGCCGGCTGCCAGGCCCGCTACCTGATCCGGGACCGGGACGGGAAGTTCCCCGAACTGTTCGACACGATCCTCGCCGACGCGGGGATCGAGGTCGTGCTCAGCGGCATCCGGATCCCCCGCATGAACTCCATCATGGAGAGATGGGTGCAGACCTGCCGCCGTGAACTGCTGGACCGCACCCTGATCTGGAACCAGCGGCATCTCCTCCACGCACTGCGGGAGTTCGAGCAGTTCTACAACACGCACCGGCCGCACCAGGGCATCGCGAACGCCCGCCCGCTGCACCCGCTCCCCGAACCGATCACCGATCCGGACGAAGTCGCCCGCCTCGACATACATCGAACCGACCGACTCGGCGGCCCCCTTCACGAGTACCAGCATGCTGCGTGACCTGCATGGATGGGGTTTCCGGCAAGCGCAGCGTCCGGGCGAGCATCAAGCGGGGCTAGCCGCTCAGGCCGGTGGGTCGGGCGAGGTGTGTGCGGCGCGGAACTCGGCGAGCGACTGCTCGACACCGGCAATGGTCAGCCGCCAGAATTCCCAGCCGTCGATGTCGTCACTGCCGGTGGCGGCCCGGGCTGCGGAGTTCGGGGTACCCCAAGGACGCTTCCAGACGCTAAGACGTCGTCTCATTTGGAGTGCTGGGTAGTCTGCACCGTGTGGTGATGGTTGAGCGCATGGTGCCGGACGAGTTGTGGGAACTGTTCCAGCGGGTGGTCCCACCCGCTCCATCGCGGCCGCAGGGCGGCGGTCGGCGCCGGTACGGGGATCGCGAGGTGCTGGCCGCGATCATTTTCGTGGCGACGACGGGCTGCACCTGGCGGCAGTTGCCGCCGGTCTTCGGCCCGTCGGGGCCGACTGCGCACCGGCGCTTCACCGAGTGGACCGCCGCCCGGGTCTGGGCGAAGCTGCACCGCGTCATCCTCGACGAGCTGGGTTTGCGCGGAGACCTGGACTGGTCGCGCTGCGCGATCGACTCGGTGAACATGCGGGCCCTGAAAGGGGGGACCTGACAGGTCCGAATCCTGTAGACCGGGGCAAGAAGGGCTCAAAGGTCCACTTGATCACCGAGCGGACCGGTTTACCCCTCTCGATCGGCATCTCCGGCGCGAACCTGCACGACAGCCAGGCACTCGAGCCGCTCGTGCGCGGCATCCCGCCGATCCGCTCCCGCCGCGGCCCGCGCAGACGACGGCCCGCCAAGCTGCACGCGGACAACGGCTACGACTACGACCACCTGCGCCGATGGCTACGCAAGCGAGGCATCCGGCACCGCATCGCCCGCAAGGGCATCGAGTCCTCCACCCGGCTGGGCCGGCATCGCTGGACGATCGAGCACACGATGTCCTGGCTGGGCGGCTGCCGCCGTTTGCACCGCCGCTACGAACGCAAGGCCGAGCACTTCCTGGCCTTCACCGCCATCGCCTGCAGCCTCATCTGCTACCGCCGACTCGCCAAATGAGACGACGTCTTAACCTCTGCGGCTGTTGCGCTCGATGATGCTCTCAGGGCGCCTGGTCGTTTTCCCGACGTCATAGCGGGTCGTGGGGCGGCGGTTCTTGGAGCCAAGTGGCCTTCATGGTCCAGGTGTTGAGGGTTTCGTTGCACTGGCCGGACAGTGCAGGTGCGGGCGGAGGTTCCGAAACCCTCGGCGAACTCGGGCAGGGGTGAGCCGTGCGGGCTCGGCCGGCTTCTCCCAGGGGCGGCGGAGATCCGCCGCGGCTTCACGGGTGAGCCGGAGCTGTGTGTGGGCGGCGATGATCAGCCACGTCCAGCGATCTCCGGCCTCGGGGGTGCGGAGTCTCGGCCGGGTCCAGCCGAGGGTCTGTTTCATCAGCCGGAAGGTGTGCTCGATGTCGAACCTGCGCAGGAACGCCTGCCAGCGGACGCCGACGTCCTCACCGCTCAGCCCGGTGGCCGACGACCACAGCCAGAGGGGCAGCGGGTCTCCACCACCGGGCAGGCGGTCGACCTGGAGGCGGAGCAACGTGGCCTCGATGATGGGGAGTTCACCGGTGTGGTCGATCCAGGCGGAACGGGTGGTCAGCCTCGGGTGGATGCGGTCCCAGGCCATTGCGCGGGCAGTGCCGTACCGATCGGTGACCTGGACCGTCGCCGCATCCGGCTCGCCCCAGGTCTCCGGCTTGGCGAAGCGGAACTCCTTGCCGTGCTTCGGTGGTCGCCCGCCCTGGGGGCAGGACAGGGCGTACTCCTTGAGCGAGGGCGTCGGCCGTCGCATGACGCGGTCGGAGCGCATCCGTCCCAGGACCTCGACCGGGAGGCCGTCGAGGAGGTGGGCCATGCGCGGGGCGTCGTAGCCGGCGTCGAAGACAATCACTATGTCGCGGTCACCCGCGTGCCAGCGGCCCATCTCGATCAGATCCACGACCACCCGGCGGACCTGGGCGGCGGTGACCTCGGCGACGTCGTCGTCCGGCCCGAGACGCACGGCGTCCAGGAGCTGGCACCACGACGTCCGGCCCGATTCCAGGGCCGCGACGAACGAGTACGGCCAGCCGGGCACGAACTGATCCGAGGACCGTCCGCTGCGGCCGTAGACGTGACAGAACAGACGATCCGCGCTGGTCGGCGCGTCCGGGCGGAGCCAGTTGCTCACGTCGACCGCGAGGACCAGGCGGCCGTCGGCGGCCTGCGGCATGGGCAGGCCGGCCAGCACCTGCCGCAGCCGGGGCGCGTCCACGTTTCCGCTGTTGAGCGCGTCGTACATCGCGCCGTGTCCGCGCCGGTGCTCAGCTACCAGCGTCGGGTCGACCGGCGCCGTCACCGGTCCGTCCGCGCACAGCAACGCGTCGGCGAGGTCGAACAGTTCGTCCCCGCGCGCGGTCAGGCAGTCGAATAAGTTCTCCCGGAAGCGTGACGCTTTCGCGAACGCCTCCCCCGGAACATGATCAGGCAGCAAACTCACCTTCAACGGCCTTCGTCGTGGTCATGCGTGTCCTTGGTCGGAGCACATGATCAGATGAAGGCCGCCTCGGCGTCCGGCGAACACCCAGGTGAGCGACCTAGTTCGAGGACCATTTCGACACCGGCCCTGCCGCGGTGCCGACAGCCGGGGATGAGGCCGGCCGGCAATCCGGTCGAAGCCCTATGAGCCCACCGTGCCTTGCACGAAGCGCCGAAGGTGCGCACGCACGGTGTTGGGCTGCTCCAGCCAGGGCTCGTGCCCAGCGTCTTCGACCCGGGTCAGCGGAAGATCGAGCCTGAGCGCGAGTGCTTCAAGCGCCGACACAGGACGGGGGTCGTCGGCCCCACCGAGGAGCTCCGCCCGCGCGGGCAGGCATGCGCGGAGCTCGGCAAGATGCTCATCGAGCGGGTCCGCGCGGCCCTCCTTGCCGAGCTCGCTGTTCATAGCCCAGTTGACGGGGCGCCGCCGCCGGGCACCCTGCGCGGCCCAGTGCCACCCCCGTTCGGGATCGGCGTGGTCGGTGAACCAGGCCAGTGTGAGCAGCTCGACTTCCTGCTCCTCCGTGCGGTGCGGCAACTCCTCCAAGGCACGGAGCTGCTCCTGCTGCGCTGCGGACATGCGGCGGCCGCGCTCCGCTCGGTCCCCGGTACGCCAATCACCGGCGAACGGCCCGCACATCAGCAGCATCGCGGCAACCCGGTCAGGATGCGTCAGACAGAACCGGCTCGCCAGATCCGTGCCGTAGGAGTGCCCGATCAGCACGGCCTTGGGCACGCCCCATGCGTCGAGCAGCTCAGCAAGATCGTCGATATGCCGGGCGAAGGCATGGCGGCCCTGCCACGGGGATTGGCCTGTGCCACGCTGGTCGTACCGGTACACGGGCGCGAGGTCCGCGATCATGGGGGCGACATCGCCCAGATAATCCGGCAGCCCCGGACCGCCATGGAGCAGGATCACGGCCGGCTGCCGAGTCGTGTCCCCCAGCGCCATCCAACGTAACTGCGCCTCGTCGGTCATCGACGTGAGGCCCTGCGTCTCCATCAAGGTCACCGCGGAGAACCTACCGGTGTCACTGAGGCTCCGCCAAAGGTTAAAGAGCAAGCTCAGTGATAGTTGCCCAGGCCGGGGCGTGGAACGGCAGGTGGGCGGCCGGCGCTCGCTCGTGGTTGGCCATTGTGTTCACCGATAGATGGCCAGCGGGTGCGCAAGGGGCGACCCTCTGGTGGTCAGCCGTACAGCTTTCTGGCTACGCTTCGTCAGCCGAATGATCGTTGAGGATGCTCCGTGCCTGGCGTTCGACCAGCACGGGGACGAACTCGCGTACAGGCCGGTCGGTGAACGAGGCGTGAGCTTTGGCTACGGCTGCTTCGACCTCGGCCGGGCTGTGGCTCGCCTTGAAGGCGTTGTTCAGGCGCTCCACGATTGCGCGAATGGCGTCTTCTTCGCGTGCCTTGTCTGCCACGGTGCCACCTGTCTGGAAGGGCGCTGCTCAGTTTCCGCTGAGATTCTCATGCGGAAGTGTCCCGCTGTGTTGATCATTGCATCGTGTGCGTGGGCCGTCGCCTGGAACCGGCCATGCCTGTTGAGCTTGCAAGGCAAGGCTGACCAAGGTCATGAGCAGGTCGATGTCTGCGGAGACATCCAGGTGGAGCGTCACCCAATGTGAGCCAGGCACGAGCCGGACGGCGGAGGCGCCCGTGAGGTGGTCTTCGAACTGCCGGATGGCCCTTGCCGTGAGGTACAGGTCAACGTCCATGCCGGAATGGAAGTGCGCAATCTCGCCATGGGCTGAGGCGAGTGCACGACCGATGCCGCAGCTCGGCTCCACCTCAGCGAGATCGGGCCAAGTCGCCAGCTGTGTGAACGCATGCGCGGCCAACGTCATGCGCCCATCATGACCAGCTCACCGCACAGCCACCAGAACGCGGGAGATCCGTAACCAAGTCGCAGTGTCCGAATGTCCGAATGACGTGTGGTTGGCCCACTGGCGTTGCCGATGGCCAACTAGGGTCTGTTGCGAAAGTGGATCAAGGTCGTGAAATGATCACTTGCCGTGAGGCGTGGTGATCTGACGCATGGCCAGTGGGCCCGGCTTGAACCGCTGTTGCCGACGGGCAAGAAGCCAGGACGGCTGCCGACGTGGCCCCGTCGGCAGCTGATCGACGGCATACGGTGGCGGACCAGGACTGGTGCGCCGTGGCGGGATCTCCCCGAGCGGTACGGGCCGTGGGATCGGGCCTACGACCTCTTCCGGCGGTGGCAACGCGACGGCACGTGGAAGCGGATCTTCGAGCAACTGCAGGCCGAGGCCGATGCGAAGGGCCTGATCACGTGGGATGTCAGCGTGGACTCCACGATCGCCCGCGTGCACCAACACGCCGCCGGGGCTCGCAAAAGGGGGATCTGCAGAAGGAGCCTCCTGGTGGCGTCGACGCCGAGCCTGACGACCACGGCCTCGGACGCTCGCGCGGCGGACTGATCACCAAGCTGCACCTTGCGGTCGAGCAGGGACAGAAGCCTCTGTCCCTGCTCGTGACCGCCGGACAGAGGCACGACAGCCCGCAGTTCCAGCCCGTGCTGGAGGGCATCCGGGTACCCCGCATTGGCCCGGGCCGGCCCCGCACCAAGCCGGACAAGGTCCGTGCCGATAAGGCCTACGGCTCTCGCGCGAACCGCGCCTACCTGCGCAGACGAGGTGTCGCGTGCACCATTCCGGAGAAGGCCGACCAGGTCCGCAACCGCAAGAAGCTCGGCTCCCGAGGCGGCCGACCGCCCAAATTCGACACGGCCGACTACAAGGAGCGCCACGCGGTGGAATGCGGGATCAATCGGCTGAAGCGCCACCGATCCGTCGCCACGCGATATGACAAGCTCGCCGTCCGTTACGAGGCAACCGTACTGGTCGCAGCCATCAACGAGTGGCTATGACCAGCAGCCGTCCCAGCACCCACAGGGCATGTCCGGTTGATCCTCCCGGACTCCCAGTGGAGACCGTGGTGGCTCTGCACCGGTGACCGCACCACCGTGCGGGTGGGTGCGCACCGAGTCCATCCGGTGCGCACCACGATGCGCACCACCGTCCATCCGGGGCGCATCCACTCGGTGGGTGGTGCGCACCGGTGCGGCCGGCGGCGCGGGAGTGAGCCTCCGCCAACTTGAAGTCGCAGGTCAAAGGGCTGGTGTGACCGGCTCTCGGGGTGCTCACGCTGGTCGTCGGCGGCTGTCTGCGGAGTAGATCGTCTGTCAGCGGTTGACTTCGAGGTTCGTCAGAACGAGCAAGGCGCGCAGGAGGCGGGTCGCATGGGCGGGGTCGGTTCGGAGCTTGGTGAGGGTCCGCCAGTTCTTGAGGTGGGCGAAGCCGTGTTCAACCGGTGCGCGTCCGACGGCGAGGACGCGGTTGGCGGTCTTCCGGCCGGGTGTGAGCTTGTGGGTGCGGCTGGCGTGGAAGCCGGTGATGATCACGGGGTCGCGTACGTCGTTGTCCAGGCCGCGGAAGCCGAGGTCCGCGAGGGCGCCGAGGCCGGCGGCGCGCAGGTGGGCCAGGATGCGGTCGTGGCGGGCGGCGGTGATGTCGTGGGTGCGGCCGGGCCGGGCGGCGGATATCCAGATCAGGCGGCGCTTCTCGTCTGTCAGGGCGAGGAAGTGCAGGCCGTGATGGTGGTGTTTGCCCGAGTAGTTCCGCCGGTCGGCCTTCCTGGTGCGGCGCTGGGTGGGGATGAGGGTGCCGTCGATCAGGACCACCTCCCCGCCCCGTTTGGCGACCTTCTTCAGGACGCGGTTCAGGCGCGGTGCCTGAGCGGCGAGAAGGGCGATCAGCTCGTCGCGCCATCGGCGGACGGTGGACTCGGAGACGTTGTTGCCGGCGGCCATGTCGGCCAGGCGCTGGTCGTGGCGCAGCACGGCCAGGACGATCACCGCGATCCGTCCGGGCGGCAGGACCCGCCACCTGGACCGTATCGCCTTCAGATGGCGACGCAGCAGACCGGCGAGGTGGTTGACGGTCCGCGTGGACAGCGGCAGACGGCACTGGTAGACAAGCGGGCAGGTGCCCTCGGCGCGTTCTTTGGTTTTCGTCACACAATTCCAACGGCCGCCGGGGGCACCGCGGTTACGCCCGTGGCGCAGCACCCTGGGCGATGGCGTCCCCGGTCACAGGCGGGTGGTGAAGCGACCGTCGGGCAGTTTGCGCAGCCAGCCGCGATCAACGAGTCTGACTGGCCTCCCCCGCAGCGGTTCCAGCCTGGCCCGCACAGTGACGTCGACGCCCAGCATCTCGCCGACCTGGCGGGCCATGACCGGTCCGGCGGCCTGCCGCACGGCAGCCAGGATGCGCTGGTAGTCCGGCGGGAGCATGGTCTCCTCCACATCCGGCGTGCGGTGCGGGATCAGCATCACCGCCCGGCCGCCCACCTGCCCGGGCGCCGGCGCGGCCGAGGCGCGTTCGTCGGCGAGCTGCTCGCTCACCCGGTCAAGGACACGTTCGGCGACGGCGAGTTCGTCCCGCTCGGCCCGCACCTCCGCCAGCTGCTTGGCCAGCTGCTCTTCGAGTTCGTCCAGTTCCGCACGGCGCGCGGTGATCCGTTCCAGGAGTTCGGGATCCAGCATGCGTCGGATCGTAGAAGGCCGTCCGACTGCCACGGGATGCAATCAGCGAACCGGCTGCGGCCGTTGCCCACGCGCTCACCGCACTGAGCGTTCCAATGCAGCCCGATGATCGGAAACCCACTGATAGGCCGTCTGAACTTGCGTCACCGCCCCTGCGTCCCGGAGCCGGGCCATGGCGACGTCACCCGCATCGGCCTGGGCCTTGATGCCCCGCCAGCACCGGTCCTGCCACCACAAGATCGTGGACACGAGACGGTGCCGGTCCAACAGCACGTAGCTGTCAACGATCAGTCTCATGCGCCGGGCTGTCTCCTCGACGTCGGTAACCGAAGGGCCCAGATCGAGGTACTGCCAGCAGACATGAGCGATGTCGTGGATCCGCGCGCCAGGCGCAGCAAGGTCCCAGTCGATGAATGCCGTCGGGCGAAGCTCGCCACTGGACTGGCGATAGACGGTGTTCTTGGGCGACAGGTCGTTGTGACACACGACCTCTTGGTCTCCGGCCAGCGGGGTGCCGGCCGACAGGTCGTGGAACTCCCGCACGAGCCGGGCGACCGTCACCAGACTCTCGTCCGATGACACGGCGGCAGGTTGTTGCGGCTCCCATGCCACATGGCCATCGAGGTAACTGAGGACCTCACGGCCCTCGTCGTCCACACCGAGATACCGCGGAGCACCACTCCAGCCACTGGCTTCAAACAACCTCAGCAGATCACCCATGAACTTCGTGCGAGCCGACGCTGGACGGCGCACCGTCTCCCCGACACGAACAACCGCATTGACAAAACCTCCAGGCAAAAACGACTCAGACATCCGTCCACCCTGCACGATCGCTACCTCCAACGCTCTTGTCCTGACGCTTGATCCGCCCCCGAGACAACTCCGCCAGATGATCTACTCCGCAGACAGCCGCCGACGACCAGCGTGAGCACCCCCGAGAGCCGGTCACACCAGCCCTTTGACCTGCGACTTCAAGTTGGCGGAGGCTCAGTGGTGCGCATCGGGTGGGGTCTGTGCGGTGAAGTGGACCGGTTGAGGGCGGCGCGTTTCTCCTTGACCTGAGCCGAGGTCAAGGAGAAACGCGACGGGCGCGCACCGAGTGGTTGCGCGGCATCGCCCCCGTCGATGTCGCGCACTCCCACACGATGCTGTCCACTACTCCTGCCGGTGGACTCCACTCAGTGAGACCCCGCCATCTTGAAGTTGGCTGGTCAGGTGGGATTCCGTGACGGTCGCTCGGGGTGCTTGGGCTGGTCGTGGGCAGCAGTCTGTCGTGTAGATCGTCCGTCAGCGGTTGACTTCGAGGTTCGTCAGGACAAGCAGGGCGCGCAGGAGGTGGGTGGCGCGGGCTGGATTCGTGCGGAGCTTGGTGAGCGTCCGCCAGTTCTTGAGGTGGGCGAAGCCGTGTTCGACCGGGGCCCGTCCGGCGGCGAGTACCCGGTTGGCTTCCTTCTGGCCTGGGGTGAGTTTGCGGGCGCGGGTGGCCTTGAAGCCGGTGACGACCACGGGGTCATCGGCCTCGTCGTTGAGGCCGATGCAGCCGAGATCGGCCTACCTGTTTCTCACAGCTTCCTGACAGTGGCCGGTACCACGCTGTGCCTGGACGTCTCCGGCGCCTCCACCGCCAACGGCACCTCGCCGAACTCTGGACCTACAACGGCCAGAGCAACCAGCAATGGACGCTGGGCTGAACACGGTCATCGCCCGATGGTGCGGTCGGTCACCGGGCGTTCGGTCCAAGATCGGCCAACGCGGACCCAGGTCCGACACACCTGCGGCCCCATCAGGTCAGGGCCCAGACCACCGTGTTCTGGTGACAGGGCGTTCTCCTTCCGCAGCGCGGCGAGCTCGGCCCGCTCGTCGGTGGTCAGCCGGTCATCGCACTTCCCCGGCGTCCGCCTCGGCCTGACGGATCCAGCCGCGCAGGGCCTCGGGATGCACACCGAGGTCGACGGCCAGCTTCTTGATCTGCGGCTTCGGGTCCGTGGTGCGATAAATCCGCACCGCACGCTCACGCAACTCCAACGAGTACTTCCAAGGCCGCGTAGTTAAGGCGAGACCGCGGTTGTCAATGCCCTTGAAACGGGACCGTGTTGGCCCTCGGGCATCATCCAGTCGTCGTCGATCGTCATCGGCGCAGTTCAGCGTTCCAGCACACCTGCCGAACCGTCCCCGCCCGCCCGGCTGTCTTCTGCTGCGGGTAGTGCGGTACCACTCGGCGGGGGGGGGGGGGCGGCACTCGGGGTGAGCCGCCCCCACCCCACACGGGTCAGGACGGGTCGCCGTACTGGACGCCTCGGCCGTTGGTGCCGAGGTACACCCGGCCGTAGACGTCCGGGTCGCCGGTGATGACGGCGGTGCCGTCGATGTTGCCGAACTGGTGCTGGTCGTCGTTGACCCGCACCCAGGTGGCCCCCTTGTCCGTGGAGCGGAAGACGCCGAAGGTGTCCTTCACCGTGCCGACCAGGTAGAGAGCCTGGTAGTCGGCGCCCGAGGCGGCCTTGCCGAAGCCGATGGCGTTGGCGTCCTGGACCGTGCCGAGCGTGGTGAAGCTGGTGCCGCCGTCGGTGGAGTGCAGGAGTCCCTTGCTGCCGCCGGCGATCCACAGGTCCTTGGCGAGGCCCGGCACGGTCTTGAGCTGGCCGCTGCCGAGTCCGGTGGCGCGGGCGCCGAATGTCTCGCCGCCGTCGGTGCTCGCGTAGAGGGTGCCACCGGACAGGGAGTAGAAGGTGCCGGCGGTGGAGCGGTCGGCGACCACGGCGGCGTCGGTGCCCAGTCCGCTGACCTTGGTCCAGGTTGTGCCCTTGTCGGTGGAGCGGTAAGGGTCCTGGCCTGACTCGGTCCAGATGATCGTGGCTCCGTCGGCGGATATCGCGACAGTGCCGCTTTCAGCGGCACTGACCGGCTCGCCGGCGAACGCGGTCCAGGTGCTGCCGCCGTCTGCGGAGTAGGCGCCGTCCTGGGTGCCGCCGCGACCGACGCGGACCATCACGTCGGGCTTGTCCTGGGCAAAGTCCAAGCTGGTGGTCGCGGTGAACTTCGGGCTGCTCAGCGCGCTGTCGGGGACCTCGGTCAGGTCGTCGTGACGGAAGCCGCTGACGTCCGCCAGGCCGCTGACCACCGATGCGCCGCCGGGCGGGGCGATCAGGGAGAAGACCGCGGTCTCCTCCAGCCCCTTGGCCCGTACCGTCCAGTGGGTGGCGGATCCGCTGTCCGCGTTCGTCACGTCGTCGCTGCCCCAGATGCCCGCGCCGGTGCCGTAGAGCACGTGGCCCGACGCGAAGGGGTCGATGGCCAGGGCACCCATCCAGTGGCCGATGCCGGTGCCGACGTAGGGCGCCGCGGAGTCGTCACGCTCGGATGTGGCGCCGAGCGCGGTCCAGTTGGAGCCGCCGTCGGTGGAGCGGTACAGCTCGTCGGAGGGCCACCAGCGGTCGAGGGTGGCGACCATGACGGTGGACGGGTGCTCCGGATCGACCGCGAGCCCGGCGAACCCGTAACTGCCACTGGACGGGGAGATGTTCTTCCAGGTCCCGCTGGTGGAGGTGTACTTCCACACTGAGCCGGCGGTCACGCCGTTGGGGCCGGTGCCGTCCGTGTACGACAGGTACAGCGTGCCGTCGGAGGAGAAGACGCCGTGCTGCGGCAGTTGGCCTGTGGGCTGGCCGGACACGGCCTTCCAGGTGGCGCCGTTGTCGGTGGACCGGTAGAGGCTGGTGGTCTTGTCGGCCACTCCCGCGTAGACGGTCTTGGCGTTCTTCGGGTCGAAGGTGACGAAGGAGATGCCGACTCCGCTGCTCGCGCCGTCGGTGACCGGGAACGAGGTGACCTGGCTCCAGGTGACGCCGTAGTCGGTGCTGCGCCACAGGCCGTTCTTGCGCGTGCCGAGGTAGAGCGTGCTGTTGTCGTTCGGGTCGACGACCAGACGCTCGCCCATCGTGCGGCCGTCCTCGTTACCGCCGAGCTTGAAGGGCAGGTCGGTTCGCTTGAAGGTCGCGCCCTGGTCGGTGGAGCGCAGGATCGCGCCGTTGCCGGCCCAGTCGTTGGTGTACGTGCCCGCGGCCAGGTAGAGCCGGTCGGGATCGACGGAGTCGGTGGCCAGGGACTCGATTCCCATCAGGTTCCAGTCCTCGGCACTGACCCAGTCGCTCAGCGGCGTCCACACCCCGGCCGAGGCGTCCCAGCGGTAGGCGCCGCCCATGTCGGTGCGCGCGTACAGCAGGTTCTTACGGCTGGCGTTGAAGACCAGCCCGTTGACGAAGCCGCCGCCGTTGATCTGCGCGTTGCGCCAGGCGTACGTCCCCGTGGCGCTGGTGGTCGTGGGCTGCTGAACGAGCTTCCAGCGCTGGTTGGTGCGGCCGGTGTCCCTGTACTGGATGACCCCGGCGCCGTCGGCCTTGGACTTCGCCGAGACATCGAGCAGCTTACCGCTGGCTCGTGAGGTGAGCGTGACCGCGTCGCCGCTCGCGTCATCGATCTTCCACTGCTGGCTGGTGGCACCGGTCTCGGTCTGCTGCTCGACGGCCGCCTTGTTCGCCGTCGAGGCGTCGTGGACGCCCATGACCAAGCCGCTGTTGCGGTTGACCAGCTCGTAGTAGCCGTCGTCGGTGGCCTTGAGCTGCCACTGCTGGTTGATGCTGCCCTGGTCGGTCCACTGCTGCAGGGTCGTGCCGCTCGCGGTGGAGAAGCCCGGGACGTCAAGGACCTTGCCGCTGTGTACGGCCGCAAGCCGGTAGTAGGCGCCACTGGTGATCGTTGCTGCCTGCGACTTCTGCTGGGAGAGCAGGAAGTAGGAGGGCACTACCAGAGCGGCGACGAACAGCAGGAGCCCGGTTCCCATCCAGCGGCGGCGGTGGCGACCGCGCTTACGCGGAGTCTCCTGCTCTCTTCGGCGGGTAGGTGTGCCGTGCTCGGGGGTGTCGCTCATGGGGAAGTCCTCCTCGCTGCCGCCGCCATCGGCACGTGTGGCCGGACGCAGGTCAGCCGGGTTGTCACGGTCGCCTGATGTGCGACCCGGGGACGTTCGCGCCGGATCCAATCACCAGTTGCTGTCAGTGGGCTCTGAAAAGTCCAGTGACGGAACCAAGATCCAGCACCGGGTCAGCTTTCAGAGCCCACCGGCAAGTTGCCGCCGCCGCGGAAATGGTTGCCGCGGCGAGCGATCTTTCTGGTGGCCATCGATCATCCGTTCATGACGGAACACGCGTGGACTCAGATGGAGGGGCGGCGCGTTGAGTCGCTACATACCGGCGTGCCGAGCGGGACGAACTCGCCGTGGCCGAACGGGTCCTGGCGCGGATGAGCGAGCAGGTGGTCCAGGAGCGGGCGGCGGCCGCACCGGTGACGGCGTCTGTGGCCGGGCAGACAGTACGGATGGTCCCCGAGTGCGCGCCGGGCGTGGAGGAGTCTGCGCTTCCGCCGGAGTACCAGCCCATTCTCGCCGTCGTCACACGGGTCGGCGGGCCGGTCATGACCCGGCAGGTCGGTGAGACGCTGTGTCGGGTCCTGACATGACAAGGTGGGCGTGCCTTCGGTGCAGGTCAGTGCGACTTGGAACGGGTGCCGCTATTTCAAGCCGTAACCGGAGGCGATCGCCGAACTCACTGGCTTGCTCGCGCCGGGTGACAGTCTCGACTGAGCGCCGGAAAGGGGCCAGTACGGCCCCGTCAGGCCTGCCGGGGCGGCGGGTTGCTCGTGGATTGCGCGTCCTGCTCCTGTCCGGTCGTGGCGGACCAACTGGCGAGTAGCTTCAGGCCGTCCTCCGCGGCGGTTCTGGGGGGCGCGCTGTAGACGACAACGCTCAGGCCGCTTTCGTCCGGCAGGCTCAGGGTCTCCTGATCGAGTTCCAGTTCGCCGACGAGCGGATGGTTGAGGCGTTTGGTGCTCTCGCGGAAGACATGCACGTCGTGCGAGCCCCACATCAGGCGGAAGGCGTCGCTGCGGGTGGACAGTTCACCGATCAGGTTCGACAGCTCCCGGTCGTAGGGGTTTTTCCCCGCCTCGATGCGCAGCGCGCCCACGGCGAAGCGTGCCATGCGCTCCCAGTCGGTGTAGAACCGCCTGGCTGCGGAGTTGAAGAACGCGAACCGGACGACGTTCGCCCCGCATGTCGGGTCGGCATACATCTCCGAGTACAGGGCCCGGCCCAACGGGTTGGCGGCCAGCGTATCGAGGCGGTTGTTCATCACGTACGCCGGCAGCTCCGGCATGCCATCGACGATCCGCGCCACACTCGGCCGCACCGTCGGTCGGCTCTCCCGCCGCGGTGCCCGCGTTTGCGGCGCCGGTCCGGCAGCGCGGGCGAGGTCGTACAGGTACATGCGCTCGGTGTCGTCGAGCCGCAGGGCGTGGGCGAGGGTGTCGAGCACACTGTCGGAGACCCCTTGGAGGTTGCCGCGCTCCAGGCGCGTGTAGTACTCGACGCTCACGCCGGCGAGTGTGGCGACCTCTCCCCTGCGCAGTCCGGGCACCCGGCGCTGACCGTACGTCGGCAGACCGGCCTGCTCCGGGGTGATCTTGTCGCGTCGGGAGCGGAGGAATGCGCTGACTGCGTCCCTGTTGTCCATGAGGCCAGGGTAGGCAGGCTGCGTGACAGGTGGGGGGCCCTGCCAGTACCCCTCACAGCAAGGACTCCCCCGTCACGGCCGTCTCGCGTTGCATGGTGCGTGCCCCGGTCCTCCCGGGGCCCGACCGGTGCGAGGACGCACGCGCCCCGGTCGGCAGCACCTGAACACTGACAGGACACACCAGATGAGCAACCAGATCGAGATGGTGACGGAGAGCCCCGCGGATGTCGTGCGAGGGCTGTATGACGCGTTGAGCAAGGGCGATGTGCCGGGTGTCCTGGCAAAGCTCGCCCCCGAGGTGATCGTCGATGAGCCGAACCAGCTCCCCTACGGCGGCGTGCACCAGGGCCGCGAGGTGTTCGTGCAGTCGATCCTCGGCGCGATGATGGGCTACGCCAACGTCGCCATTACCGATGCCGAGGTATTCGAGGGCCCGGCCGGCGTCATCGGAACGCTCACCGGAACGCTCACAGCCCACACCACCGGTGAGAAGTTCCCGCTGACCATGGTTGAGATCCACCAGGTCGAGGACGGCATGGTCCGCAAGATCGACGTCTACACCAAGAACCCCCACGAACTCGCCGCGTTCTACACGCGCGCCGAGGCGGGCACTCGCTGACCACGACGCTCGTCGGGTCTTCCAGTGGTGCACGCGGAGATCCGCTTCGCTGAGGTCATCGGGTGGTCGGCAGGCATCCGCACCAGTCGTACGGAGCGGGCATGTGCAGGGACGGAGTGCCCCGGCTGCGGCTGGTCGTGACCACGGACGACGACTCGGGGCCGCGATCGTGTCGCGGGTGCGGTGGCCCGCTGATGCCTTCGGCGAAGGCTACGGCGGTGTTCTGTTCGTCTGCTTGCCGGTCGCGGCACTGGCGGCGGATGCGGCGGGCGCGGGCGAGGGCCGAGGCAGTCCAGGTCGGTGTGACGTCCAGATGTCCGGAGTGCGGGGCGTCCTGGACGGTCGGGGTTGAATATCCTGCCTCGGCAACGTACTGCTCTCCCGCCTGCCGCAAGCGGCCTGGCACAGGCGGCGCGCGGTGGACGCCGGGTTGTGAGCCCGCGTATACGGCGGCTGTCATAGTGTTTCACCGTGGGGCCGTGCGCTCTGACGGTTTCCGAGGTCGACCTGGACGAGCAGCTCCAGAAGCTGCTGAAGGGCTCGGGTGAGTAGGCGATGGGGCGGGGTGTCCCCGCTCACGTCCACGCCGAAGCGATCCTCAGCGCCGTGCAGGAGGCCCGCCCCGCCGGACTGACCGTCACCCAGCTGATGGCCGCCACCGAACGCACCCGCGCGCAGATCCACACCGGGCTCGCGCACCTGCGCCAGGTCGCCGCCGCGCGCGGTCTGCCGCCCGTGACCTGGGACCGGAAGTGGGGATACCGGCTGCTGGACGACGCGCCGGAGGTGTGGATCGGCTACGAGCGGGCCTTCTTCGGCACCGTGCACCACCGCGTTGCCAACTTCATCGCCGGGATCCTCCTACCGCACCAGACCAAGACCCCCCACGACCCCTATATTCGCACCGTCATGGCCCAGATGGGCGCGATCTGGGTATTCATCACCCTCATGTCCCGCCTGGCCCGCCCCCGCCGCCAGACCGAGCACCGACGGTCACTCTTGCAGCCGCATGAGGACCAGCGCGCTGCTGCTGCCGTTCGGAACTGCGACCATCGACGCCGCTCGACCACGACGGTGAACTTCCCCTGGTTGAGGGGATGTTGATCAGGCTGAAGGTCGAGTACCTGTCGAAAGAACGGGATGCCCCGCCAGTGTGGTCATGGTCCTCCAAGACCGGTGCCACCCCCCGACGACGTGGACCGATTCCGGCAGGTCTTTCTCCGCCGCTTCGATCTGGAGCACACCTTCCGCTTCGCGAAGCAGACCCTCGGATGGACCACCCCGAAACTGCGCACTCCCGAGGCGGCGGACCGCTGGACCTGGATCGCCCACACCCAGCTCCGGCTCGCCCGACCACCCGCCGAAGACCTCCGCCGGCCCTGGGAGAAACCTGCCTTGCTCAACCGGCTCACTCCGGCCCGGGTCCGCAGAGGGTTCCGGAACATCCGCCCTCACCTTGCCTGCCCGGCCCGTGTTCCCAAACCCCGAGGCACCGGCCCCGGACGGCCACCCGGCACCAAGAACAAGCACCGGGCACCCCGCTACGACGTCGGTAAAACCGTCAAGCGCCCCGAGACCCTCAAGGCCATCGGCAAGCCCGGAAGATCTTGGTAGATAAAGAACAAGCTCAGTAGGTGTTTTTGAACCGCAGGGCTCGGAGCCAGACGGCATTGACGAGAAATCAGGTGGTGGCCAGCAGGAGGTTCGACATCCAGGACGGACAGACGCCGGGTCAGCCGGTTGATCACGTAGACGACGGACAGCTGCCCGATGGTGGCGGCGCGGACGTCCTCACCTTCCGGGTCCCCGGCGTTCCACTGGGGTCAGCCCCACGGGGAACGCACGGTGATGTCCAGGACGTCGCGGAGTTGGCGGGCGCAGGGAGCTCGGGGAGCACCCGGCCTGCGGGGACAGGCGTACCGTCCACGGCTGAGCGGTCACCGGCGGGCGCCGAGGACGTCGTCCAGGTCTACGAAGCCGGACTCGTCCCGGCCGGAGCCCATGTAGGCGTCGATGGCCGGGGCCGCGGCGACACGCAGCTGCCAGGCACGCACGACGTCGTGCAGGGGGGTGAGGCTGTAGCTGTGGCGGGAGTCCTCCAGGGCCTTCGCCCAGTCCCGCTCGAACGCCGGCACCCAGGTGTCGGCGCGGCGGTCGGCGCGCAGTTGGGCGGCGGCGGCCGGGGGCGGCGGGGCGGGGGCTTGTTCGGCTGCGCGCTCATCGGCACCTCGCCCGGGTGCCGTTCTTCGAGATCTTCCCGGCAGGGGCGGGCGCCGGGTCGGGGGCGGCCTGGAGCGGGGGCACATCATCCGGCTGGTCGTCATGGCTCCTGGACGCATTCTGCAGAATTCACGGACACATGGCCGCACAGTGCCTGGAGCTCCCCGTGCTGCTCAGGCGGTCGACGGTCTCCCAAGCCAATGACAACAACAGTGCTTCTGTGCTGCAAGTGACAAGTAGCTCGCCGCCCCCGTGACAACCACGTTGCCTTGCCTTGCAGGAACCGTAGGCCGATGCGGGCCGACGATGACAATCATCGCGCTTCGGCATAGTTGAGCCGAGACGCGTCTTCCGCGGCGTCAGAGCACGGGTTCGTGCTCTGAACGCTGCCCCAAGTCCTCGATCCTGTGTGCGCGGCAAGCAGGGAGGGCACATGGGGCTGGTTCTTTTCCCGGGCGACGGAGACAGCAGCAAGTCCGGATGTCTCCTGGTCCTACAGCGGCATTGCCGCGTTCCGGCGGCGTCTGGCGGAGACCGAGGGGTTCGTCCTCTCCGAGATGTGGGGCTTCGGCGGCGAGCGCCCCTGGAGCGACGTGTCCACCGCTCTGAAGCCACTCCTCCATCATCCGGATGACAGCGCTGACGACCTCTCGCCGGCCGAGTGCGCGTCCATTCTGGTCCGGCTGGAGGCGATCACCGACCACTGGGCACGGGAGGGCGGCGACCAGCTCCTCCAGCAGCACATCGAGGACGCCCGCCAGCTGGCGGGCGTCCTGCGGCTCTGCATCGAGAAGGACATCCCGCTGGCCTCCTTCTGACGCCCACCGACCACGGAACCCACTTACGGGACAACTTTAGAAGGCAGACACCGAAGAGCGCGGCGCGTTCTTCCAGCTCCGTATAGGCCATGGCGGCCGGCGCGGCATCCCAGGTCGCGAACGCGAGCGCGGAGAGCGCCTCGCCGCGTGTCATCCCCTGCTCCCACGGCGTACCCGCGGCAGCGCACCACTCGGCGAGCTGGGCGTCGGAAAGGTTCGCGGCCTTCCGGCGGATGCCGGACTGGACGTCGGCGAGGCCCTCGCACCAGGCGCGGTGGCCCCTGGCGAGAAGGTCCTGCACCGCGTCCCGGTCGCTCACATCCTGGGCGCTGGCGGCGAGGTCGAGAAGCAGGGCGGTGGGGTTGGTGTCCATGGTCATCTCCTTCATCCACTGTGAAACGACGTGTGCCGGGCCGGGTCCGAACAGATCCGCCCGGAACACGCGGATGTCAACTGTGGGCGGTGCAGCCGTCGCACAGCGCACGGCCGTTGTGTCGGGGCATCTTGGGTTTCTTGCGGAATTCTTCTCGAACGTCTCCCGGGCCTGTTCATGCAGGGCGGTGAACTTCGGGCCGTCGTCCGCGCAGACGACTCCGGGGTCGGGAGCCGATGCCGAAGGGAATCGTGCAGATGAGTCAGGGGTGACGGGCCCTCGTTTGGCCGGTCAGGACCCTTCCATTCACGCCAGACTCCTGGAGAGGGACGCTCCGGTGGGGCGTATGGGCGATACGGGGTGGGCGTGACCGAGCGCGGTAGGGCCGACCGTGCCGCTGCGGGTGAAACGGGGCTAGGTGTGAGGGACCAGGGCGTCCAGCGGGCACGCGCGGCGACGGGGGACCGGCCGGGTGGGCGACAGGACAGCGACGAGCAGCGGCGAGTCGACGGGCCGGTGCGTGCGGTGCCGCGGCACGTGGCCTGTGTGATGGACGGCAACGGCCGTTGGGCTCAGCGGCGCTCGCTTCCCCGGACGGCGGGCCATCGGGCTGCGGAGACCACCGTCATCGACATCATCGAGGCGGCCCGGGCGGCCGGCGTCGAGTGGCTCAGCTTGTACGCCTTCTCCACCGAGAACTGGAACCGTCCTGGTTCTGAGGTCGACTACCTGATGCGCCTGGTCCGCCGGGTTGTGCGCAAGCACGCGCCGCTGCTGCTCGCCCGCGGCATCCGCTGCCGCTTCCTCGGGGCTGCGGACCCGCGCATCCCACGTGAGCTGGCTCAGGATTTCGAGGATCTGGCGACGCTGACCGCCGACAGCCGTGGGATGACGCTGACCGTCGCCTTCGACCACGGCGGACGCCGGGACATCGTGGACGCCGCTAGGTCGCTGATCCGAAGCGGGACGCCCGCCGAGGAGGTGACCGAGCGGCTCTTCGCGGATCACCTGCCGTTCCCCGACACCCCCGACGTGGACCTCGTCATCCGCACCTCCGGCGAGCAGCGCATCTCGAACTTCATGCTCTGGCAGGTCGCCTACGCCGAGTGGGTCTTCCCCGAGGCGCTCTGGCCGGATTTCCGGGCCCCGGACTTCCTCGCCTGCCTGCACACCTACCGGCGCCGTGACCGCCGCTTCGGCGGCGTGCCGCCCCAGACGAACGGAGACCCGTCATGACGACTGGAACCACCACAACGGCCGACGAAGCACCTCTGTTTGGGCCGGAGTCGCAGTTCCGCGCCTTCTTCGACGACCCGCGCTGGGCGCTGGCCATGATCCGCGCCACCGTGCTGGAGGCCGCCCACCCGCAGATCGGTGCCGCCCTCGCCGACAACTCCACCTTCGTCGCCCACCCCTGGCGTCGGCTGCGCAACACCTTCCTCAGCATGCGGCGCATGTTCGACGCCGATCCGGCGGTACGCGAACGGGAGGCGGCCCGCCTCAACAGACTGCACGCCCGCATGAGCGGCTCCGACTCTCGCGGCCGCGCCTACGACGCCATGGACCGCGCGACCCGCGCCTGGGTGGTCGCCGCCCTCTTCGAGAGCGCTGTCACCATGTGCCGACTGAGCGGCCAGCCGCTCGACCAGGACACCATGGAGCGCATGTACGCCGAGTACCGCGTGTTCCTCGCCGCGCTAGACGGTGACGCCGGAGAACTCCCCGACGACCTGAACGACTTCTGGCGGTACTTCGACAGGGTCGTCGAGGAGGAGCTGGAGAACACCGAGGCGGCCCGCGTTATCCTCTACCGGCTCTTCGACCACCTGCCCGCCCCCGCGCTGCTCGCCGGCGCACCGACACTGTGGGCGGCGGGCCGGGCCGTCGTCGGTCCGCTTCTCGGCGCGATCACCGTCGCCTCGCTCCCCGAGCCCTACCGGCGCAGGGCCGGCCTGCCCGAGATGCCTGGCGCGCCGACCCTCATGCAGGGCGCCTACCTGGCCGCCGGGCTCACTCGATTCCTGCCCGAGGGCTGGATCGATGCCGAAACCATCATCGAGACCCTCTCCCTCTCACCCGACAGCGACGACCCCCGCGCCCGGACCGTGGCCGCGCTGCGCGCCCGCACGAAGCGGGCCTTGGCCCTGCTCCGCCTCCTCACACCACTGAGCGATGAGACCGGCCCCGACCCAGTCCCGGCCGCCTCGCGGGTCATGGGAGAGGGCCGGCGCTCGGCGGAGGAGTTCTTCCGTCAGGTGCTGGACCAGACCGGCGACGGCCACCTTGACTGGCCTGACCTCGCCGCCATGGCACGCGAAATGGCCACCCGCCTCGACCTGGACGAACCCGAGGAGACCCGCCTCTACGACGCCTTCGCCGCCTGGTGGCGCGAACTCCAGGCCACCCTCGACACGGACGGCGACGGCCGCGTCAGCGCCGACGAGTACGCTGCCGCCGTCCCCTCCCTCGCCGGGCCCGCGCTCATCCGCGTCGCTGAGGTGCTCTTCGACGCCACCGACAAAGACGGCAGCGGGACCATCGACGCGGACGAGCACCGGGCGCTCTTCCGCACCGCCTTCCATCGCGACCTCACCACCACCGACGGCACCTACGGCCGCAGCGCCTTCGTGGGGGACTTCCTTTCCTTCATGGCAGGCCGCCGCACGAACACCCCGTATGACCCCCTCCTCGCCGACGCCTGACAAACCCGTGGGACGCGCCGCCCCCGGGTACCGGCACTCCGCCCGCGAAACACGGCGGCCGAACGCGCGCTGGCACTCTGGGTCCGGAGCGGGCCGTTCCCTCGTGAACTCGGGGGTGGCCGGGGTGGCTAGTGCCGTGACCGGAATGGTTCATCGTGTCGCGGCGCCCGGCACGTCACTAGACTAGTGCCGCATCAGGCAACGTTGGCCCTGTCGACCACGGCGAGTAGCCGTTGATCGTCGGCGTGGCGGTTTCGCCAGATGATGTAGCGGCGGATCATGCTGCCCTGCTCCTTGTGGCTGGCATGGTCGGTGCCGTCGAGGGTGAAGTAGCGCAGGGCGGTGAACTGGGCCTCGATGCGGTTCAGCCACGAGCTGTTCGTGGGCGTGTAGGCGAACTCGACGTTGTTGGCCGCGGCCCAGTCGCCGACCCGGCTGTCCTTCTTCGTGGTCAGGTGCGGGGAGAAGTTGTCGAGCACGATCACGATGCGGATCTCCGGCGGGTAAAGGCTGCGCAGGTAGCGGCAGAACTCCAGGAACCTCGTCCGGTTCTTCTTCGGCTTGATGTGGCCGTAGAGCTTGTCCCTGCCGAGGTCGTAGGCGGCGAACAGGTGCCTGACCCCGTGCGGACGGGTGTAGGTCGCCCGCCTGCGGGGCCTCGGTTCCCGGTCGGGATCCTTGTGCCGTCCGCCGCGCTCGGCCCACTGCCGCCCGGGGTGGGGCTGGAGGTTGAGCGGGCCGAACTCGTCCAGGCATAAGACGACTTCGGGTTCGCCTTCCTCGGGTATGACCTCGCCGTCGGCGATCGCGTAGAGGTGCTCGACGCGAGCTCTCTTCGCGGCATAGTCGGGATCACGGGAGGTCTTCCAGGTCTTTATGCGTTGAAACGACACGCCCTCCTCGCGGAGCAGGACCCGAAGGCCCTCGTGGCTGATGTCGTCGACCACCCCCTCGGCGACCAAGAAGTCGGCCAGCTTGGCCAGGCTCCAGGTCGAGAACGGCAGGCCGTGCTCGGCCGGCCTGGACTTGACGATCTTCTTGATCTCGCGCCGCTCGGGCAGGGTGAATGTCCTGGGCCGACCGCCTTTGTACTTCGGGTAGAGGGAGTCGAAGCCATCGGCATTGAAGTTGTGGATCACATCCCGGACCAGGTCCGCGCTGGTGAACGTCACCTCGGCAATCTTCGCCACGGGCACGCCCTGCGCGGACAGCAGCACCATCTGCGCCCGCCGCCACGTCACCACCGACCCGCTGCCCCGGCGGATGATCCGCAGCAGGCGCTGCCCCTCGTCGTCATCTGCTGAAGCGGCAGCGCACCCACCCCACCCTCGGCTCCCTCTCCCCCCGGGAAACCCGCGAGTGCTGTGTCGTACCTGTGTGCGACCATCGCCTCAATGACCGCTGATACAGGGGGGATTCAGATGACCGAAGCGGATTCCTGTCCGCCGGCGAGACGGCGGCGGGCCGTCGCGCTACTCGCCGCCGTCCCGCTGCTCGCCTCGCTGCTCGGCCTCACCGTGGCGGGCACCGCGCAGGCCGACGATCCTGTCGACCCGGCGTGCGCGACGCTCGCGACCGCGCCGTTCGGTGACCCGGGGGACGCCGTTGGAGAGGCGACCGTCGCGGGCGACGCGAGCACCTGCTACACCGTCACCGCCGAGACGCCTGGCCTCTACCAGGTGTCGCTGAACGACAGCAGCTACCAGGGATACACCAGCCTCCTGGCCGCGGACGGCACCCCCGTGGACTGCGACGGAGACAGCTGGACCATCTACGAGATGTGCACGGTCCCCGCGGCGGGCACGTACACGCTGTCGGTCTTCAACCGTGACTGGCAGCCTCAGGACACCGCCGTCACCTTCGTGTCGCTCGCCTCCACCCGCGGCTGCGCCGACCCGGTCGGCACCCGTTGGGACCAGCCGGACCTCGCCCGTACGACGGTCAGCCCCGTGGAGGTCGACTGTCAGCCCTTCGAGGCCGCGCCCGGCGAGCGGATCCGGCTCACCCGGGGTTCGAAGGTGTACGGCGAGTCCATCGCCTGGATCACCGACGAGACCGGCACCCGTATCTGCCCGCACTTTCCCGAGAACGACGAGAACACGTGCGCGCTGCCCGGTGACGGTCCCTACCGGGTCGTTTCCCGCGTCTCCTACACGGAGCGGGGTTTTCCCGCCGAGTACGCGGTGAAGGCCCGTCGGCTCGATGGTCCGCAGGGGTGCACCACCGCCCCGGTCCGGCCGTTCGGGCCGCTGGCCGCGCAGGACGCGACCACCAACCCCTGCTTCACGTTCACCGCCGACCGGGCCGGCCCGTACGACGTGCACTACCTGAGCGAGAACCAGGACACCGGCCCGGTCCGGGTGTACGACGCCGCCGGGCTGACGGTGTGCCAGGCCGCGGCCGGCCCCTGCGCCCTCCCGGCCGCGGGAACCTACACCGCCGTCCTCGACGGGTCCTACCCCTTCCGTGACCTGCGGGACGGGCTGGTCGTCCTCGACCGCGCGTCGGACGCCGGGTGTGTCGCCGTCGGGACCGGTTCGTACCGGGGCGAGCTGACCACGGCGGGGCAGTACGACTGCCTGACGCTGCCCTATCCGCAGGGCGCGCGGATCGCTGCCCTCACCCCGCTCTCCTCGCCCGGCGTGGACGCCGACGTGGAGGTCGTCGACCGGGAAGGCACCCCGCAGTGCGGCGCGGGCAGGCTCGCCGGTGGCGACTGCGCGCTGACCGGAACGGCCCCCTACCGAGCGCTGGTGCACACCGAGGACGGCGGCGACGACGCCATCGGCGCGTACACGTTGGCCCTCCATCGCACCGACACCTCCGACGGCTGCGCCGTGCTGCCCGCCGGTGGCTTCACCGCCAACGGCGCGAAGGCCACGTTCGGCACGGGCGACGGAGTCTTCTCCCAGTGCCTGGGCATCCCGGCGAACGCCCACACGGCCGCCGAGGTCTTTCAGTTGGTCGCCACTTCCGGAACCGCGAGCGCCGGTTTCTCGGTGGTTGACGCCGCCGGTAAGAAGGTCTGCGAGCGCCTGGCCACCACCAACGGCTGGACGGTATGCCCGCTGACACCGGGCGAGGCCCACACCGTGCTGGTGACCGGCCGGGACCAGGCGGCCACGTACACGCTGGCCCGGCGCGACGTCACCGCCACCGCATCCTCGGCGGGCTGCGCGAAGACCGCGGCGGCCAAGGTCGGCGGGCCGTCCGTGCCGGGCACGGCCGGCGTACCCGGCACCCTCACCTGCCACCAGATCACCACCGGCGCGGCCACCGACGTCGTGCACGTCAACGTGCGGGACGCCCTGGGCACCGCCAACTCGGCCGTCATAGGCGGCGACGGAGTGCTGGAATGCGCTTTCCGCAACGTCTCCTGCGCGGTCACCGGCTTCACCACCCACCAGGTGCTCGTGCAGACCCCGGTCACGCTGAAAGCCGCACCCGAGTACCGGCTGGACGCCCTGCGGATCGCGACCGCCGAGGGTCCGGCGCCCGAGTGCACCCGGGTCCCGTCGGTCGCCTACGGCTACGGGCCGGTCACCGGCGCCCTCGACGAGGCGCACAGCGCGGTGTGCGCGGTGCTGCCGACCGCCTGGTTCGACCGCTTCACCGCCGACATCAAGGACACGTCCGGGGCCACGACGACGGCGGTGCCCGCCCTCTACAGCAGCAAGTGGGTCAACGGCTGCCAGCTGTGGACCACCTCCTATAACTGTGCCGCCGGCACGGACACCGCGGCCAGTCCGACGGTGTTCCTGCTCGGCCTTCCCGAGAAGGCGTCCACCACCTCCTACAGCACCAATCTGACCTGCACGGCGTCACTGTGCGGCACGGACCGTCCGAGCGCGACGGCGGTGACTCCCCAGACGGGTACCGCCGGCAGCAAGGTCACTCTGAAGGTGACCGGTACCGCGCTCGGCGCCGACGCCGTGGTCCGGCTGGACAACGGCGCTACGAGGCTGGTCGCCACGACGGCATCGGTGTCCGCGGACAACCGGACACTGACCGCGACCGTGGACCTGTCGGGCGTCGCCTCGGGCACGACGTGGAGCGTCAGCGTGATCCAGCGGGGCATCCAGTACCCGTGCGGGTCGTTCACGGTGACCCCGCCGGCCCTGGCGAACACCGCGGTCCCCAAGGTGACCGGCACGGCCAAGGTGGCCGCCAAGGTCACCGCGGCTCCCGGCAGCTGGTCGACGGCGCCGTCCTCCTACACCTACCAGTGGAACGCCGACGGCAAGGCGATCGCGGGAGCGACGGCCTCCTCGTACACCCTGCCCGCGGCGCTGCTCGGCAAGAAGCTCACGGTGACCGTGACGGCGGCCCGCAGCGGCTGGACGACCGCGTCGGGGACCTCCGCGGCGGTGACCGTCGCCAAGGGTGACGCGCCCAGGGCGACCAGGATGCCGGTGATCAGCGGCACGGCGAAGGTCGGCAGGACGCTGAAGGCCGCCAACGGTACCTGGAGCCCGGCGGCCACGTCGTACGTGTACCAGTGGTACGCGAGCGGCACAGCGATCAGCGGGGCGACCAAGTCCTCGCTGGTGCTGAAGTCGGCACAGAAGGGCAAGAAGATCACTGTGAAGGTGGTCGCGCGCCGTACCGGACATCTGGACGGTTCGGCGGTGAGCAAGGCGACCGGCGCGGTCGCCCGGTAGGACGTCCGCCGCGTGCGTACCGGGGTCGGAGGCGGTCAGCCCACCGACTCCGGTACGGCTGATTGTCGTCCAGGGATGTACCCCTCGCCGCCCGATCAGTTTATCCACAGGCCGGAACGTGATCGGCGGTTCGTACGCTGCTGCCCGAGTCGATCAGACCGGGGTGCGGATGCGTTACGGCGTGGTGGTGGAGGAGCTCGCGGTGGAGGTCCTGGCGCAGCTGCCGGACGACCGGGCCCGGCGGGAGGTGATGGCGCTCGTGGAGGTCGCGCGGATGGATCCGCGGGCCTGGCCCGATGTCCGTGACCCGGGCTCCGTGGAGGAGATCCGGGAGGCGTTCGGACGGCGCTGCTGGATCCAGTTCATGCCGCACGCCGGGGCGATCGAGGTCCGGGACATCGGGTGGGTGGGCTGACGCCTGGTTTTCTGCTGACGCGAGAGGCCCACGTCACTGACACGGGGTCGACCAGCCACTGACACGAGAGCGAGGCAGCTGCGCTTTCAGCTCAGGCGGTAGCCGAGGAGCGCGAGACCGGCTGCCGCAGCGCGGTGCTGGTAGGCGCGCAGTCCTGGGGCGCCGGGGGGTGCGGGCTTGCGGGCGTTGCGGTGCCAGTGGCCGGTGAGTGCGGCGAGGAACGCTGTGGTGGTCTCGGGGCTGCCGGCGGTGGCGGGGTGGTCGCGGAGCAGACGGGCGATGTCTGCGGGCGTCTGTCCGGCGAGGATGAGCTGCGGGGCGAGGGAGGCGGCGTCGATGCAGGCCGGACCGGTGGTGGCGTGTGCCCAGTCCACGAAGGTCACGCCAAGGTGGTGGTCGCGGACCATGTTGTCGGCCCGCAGGTCGCCGTGGACGATGCGGTTGCCGTGGGCGAGGGCGGGCCAGGCGGCTTCCAGTGCGGCGAGCTGCGGCAGGTGTGCGCGGGCGGCGGGGGCGAGGTCGGCCGGCGGATCGGCGAGCAGTTCGTCCCAGCCGTGCAGGGCCGCCGTGGTGGAGGGCGTGGTGCTCACTGCCGCGGCGTAGGGGGCCGTGGCGGGGCTGGAGGTGAGCTTGTCCAGCAGCGCCCAGGTCTGTTCGGCGTCGCCGGAGGCCGGGGAGAGATCGGGGTGCGGGCCGTCCAGGTGGGCGATGATTAGGGGCAGGTGGCGCAGGAGGGACGGTCCGATGCTGGTGGGCTCGGGCAGGAGGTGGTCGGCTCCGGCCGCGCGGAGAGCGGCGGGAGGGTGCCAGCCCCAGACCGCACCGAGCGCAAGGACTCCGGCGGCGCAGGCCGCGGTCATGTCGGTAGGGCTGTCCCCGACGAATACCGCGTGCTCCGGGCTGACGTTCAGGGCGGGGCCCACCGTAGGGCGATCGGCCGGGCGTAGCAGGCACCCCGGCCAGCGAACAGGTAGGGAGCTGTGTGGAGGAGCGAGCCGGCTGAGGATCCCGCCGTCGCCCCCACCCCCGGGCCGGGCCCGAGCATCAAACTCCATGGTGCGCCCGGCGAAGGGTGGCGGAACAGGGGGCGTGGCGCACCTACGCCGGGTCTTCAGCAGCCACCTGGCGTTTGGTGAACCGGTGCCACCAGTGGCGGCGTCGGGGATGCACTGCGAGACCCATCCGGCGGCCGATCAGCAGGTAACCGATGAGGGCACCCGTGGTGTTGAGCAGTACATCATCGACGTCGAAGGCGCGCCCGGTAATGAGGGCGCCTTGGACGAGTTCGACGAGGATCATCACGAGAGCGGTGGCCGCCGCTACGCGGACCAGTCCTCGCGTTCGGGGTACCAGTACCGGCAGGAGCACACCGAACGGTATCCCCATCACGATATTGCCGCCGAGCTGCTTGACTGTGTCCGGGGCCATGGGATGCGCGAGGTACGCACGGATGGAGTCGCCAGGGCGCAGGTTATTGTGCGTCAGCGGCACGGATGCTGCCGAGGGTTCCAGAGTCAGCCGGGCCAGAACCACCGCAAATACGACCGTCCCCGCGAAAGCCAGCATCATGGCCAGCACCCGACCGAACGTAGACAGGGGAGGTTTTCCGGGAACCCACTCCCCAGGATCCTTCGCGGTCTTGTCACGCAGGACTATCCGCGCCATTACGAGCTCCCAGCCAGGGGTAGTTTGCTTGGACGTTCCGATACCCGAGTTGTGGGGCGGCGCGCTGGGCGGCGGTCCACGCAGGGACCGTACGTGTCCGTACAGTCGGCTCGCCCAGGAGAGGGTGGGCGGGCATGGGGCGCAGCAGCGCGTCGTCGGGTACCTCAGCGACCGTGGCGGACATTGACCACGGATCAGTTGTGATTGTGTCATGGCCGGGTTCGCTGGCGCGATGCCCGGGTTGTTCTAGTCCTTGCTGTTGGCGACGGCAGCCGACGGCCGAGCCAGTGGAGACGGGATCCCGACCGGCTCGTGCACGCGTCACGATGGCGCAAGGTCTGCCGCCTTCGACGAGCCTCAACTGGGCCCCGTGTGACGCCGGGGTCTCGGTCCCACGATATCGAGACCGAACTGGTCGGCGAACTCCGGCCTAAGGGCCCGTAAAGAATCAACCCGTTGGTTTGGTCTTGTCGTGAGGGTCGCGCCGTGTGTATCGGCGTGGATGAGGAGTCCTGCCAGGGTGTTGAGGTGTGCTGCTGGGGGCCGGGGTGTGTGTGCGTGCTGGTCCATCAGTCGCCGGATCTCGCTGGTGGTGTGGCGGATGGTGTCCTTGCTGACGGCGAAGAGGTGGGCCAGCACGGTAGGCGGCAGGGCGAGGTTTTGTTGCAGCACGGTGACCAGGACCCGGTCGGCCAGGTCGAGTTTGGCTTTGCGGCCGCCGCCCGGGGCCCGGCGTCGCTCGCCGCCGTCACGTCGGGCGGCGGGGTCCTGTTTCTGCAGCGTCTGCCAGTCGGCGGTCAGGGTCTCGGTCAGTTCGGTCAGTGCGGTGCAGGTCATGCCGGTCAGCGCGGGATGTGACAGAGCACCGCAGTCGAAGACCGCCGTCGGCCCGGGCGTTGGTCCGGTGGGGCCTGCCGGGCCGGCGGGGTGGGGGTGCACGGTGTAGTTCCATTCGCCGTGGAAGGCATGTCCGGTGACCGGCACTGCGTTCAGCTCAGCGTCGCTGACCTTCACACCGGTGGGATAGGCGCCGGTGTCGAGTTCGGCGTGGACGGTGAGACCGGTGCGGGTTGGTGGTCGCGGCGATGGACTGCACGACGACCTCGTGGCTGTTCAGCGGTCTGCCGCGCCAGTTCATGGTGATCGCGGAGAACAGCCGATGTTCCACCTTGTTTCACTTCGATGTGCCCGGCGGCATGTGGCAGACCGTGACGGCCAGGCCGGTCCGGGCGGCGAACGCAGCCAGCTCGGTCTTGAAGGCCCGGGTGCGGTAGCCGTTGGAGCCGCCGGCATCGGCGGTGATCAGCAGACGTCTGGCCTGCGGATAGTCGAGACGTCCTTGCCCGTTCCACCAACGGCGGATCGATTCGACCGCGAAGGCTGCGGTGTCGTGATCCGTACCGACGTTCACCCAGCCGGTGTCCGCCGCCAGGTCGTAGATGCCGTAGGGCAGGGCTTTACCCAGCGCGTCACCGGGGAAGTCGTGGACGTCGACCCGCACGGGTTCACCGGCCGGCCGCCATTGACGTCCCGCATTCTTGAACTCTCCGACGACTTCCTTCTTTTTCGTGTCCACACTGACCACCGGCTCGCCGTCCGCCTGATGGTCCTTGACCTGGTCGTTGATGTACCCGAACTGCGCGTCCCGGTCAGGGTGCTGAGCTCCCTCAAAGGTCTTGGTATTGGCCTGCAGACTGAAACCGTTCTCCCGCAGCAGCCTGCCCACGGTCGGCGCCGAGGCGGCATGGCCCTGCCGCGTCAGCGCCCCGGCCAGAGACCGCAGCGACCTGGTCGTCCACCGCAGCGGCGACATCGGATCGCCCCGCTCCTCCGGCTCGACCAGCGCCAACAACGCCGGAACGAGCAGCGGGTCAAGCTCCTCGGCGCTCTTGCGGCCGCCGCCGTCCCGGCGGACCCGGCCATCGGGCAGCGGGTCCTCACCGCCCTCCAGCTCGAAGACACCCTTCCGCACCGTCGTCTCGCTCACCCCCGCGGCACGAGCGACAGCCCGGACCCCGCCGTGCCCCAGCAGCCGGGCCTCGGCGGCCAGCGCCAGCCGCTGCTGGCGCTCATTCAGATGAGGTAACAACACCCCAAACCTCAGGGCAAGTTGATCACGAACCTCGTTCGGTATAGACATACCACACCAACGACAGGCAGACCGTGAAGCAACGTGTTGATTCTTTACGGGCCCTTAGGCAGCCACTTTGGGGCGAGCCTCTAAGATCATGGCCCCAACGTCGTGCTTTACCGGGCAGGTCCACAGACTGCCCGACGCGCCGGAAGCTTACGGGGCCATGATCACTCGCCCCAAAGCAGCTCCAGCCCAAAGCCGCTCCGCCAACCTAATCACGCCCCGCTGCTCGAATCGCCGCTCTGAAGGGTGCATCCTCCCGCTGCGTAGAAGGTGTCAGATCCTCATAAGGAACGATGGCGGGGTGCTCGCCTCGGGTGTAGGTCATCCAGGCGGCCCAGGCGTCGTGGACGTCAGAATTAGTCACGGCGTCGCCCTTAGCACGCTTCAGTACAGCATAAATAAGGAACAGCAAATCAGCATTTTCGGGGATCGAGGCGCCCGCAGGTAGATGCTCTCTGATCAGGCGAGCTTCAGCCTCTAGATAGTTTGTCACAGCGCAACCCTACCAGCAAAAAGCAGCAAGTAAAGGGCCGCAAAGACGAAAGGAACGACCCTTTCAACTAGCCCGAGTTCCGCGTACCGCTTCCTCAGGGGCGGCAGCGGGTCCCTCTTCAAAGCCTCCCATTCCTCCGTGAATATCTTAACAGGTAGGTTCTTTTCGATATTATTGATGACAGTGAATTTTGCGGCGTTGAGATCCCTGTAGCTTCTGAGTTGCAGCCACCAGGAAAGGGACATGGTTACTCCTGCCACTGAAATTGCGAGATAGGCCAGCCAGTGTATCTGCGCCAACTGACGCTGCGCCAAACCGAGCACAGAAACCATGGCGGTTTGGGCTGACAAGAAGAAGGCGTTGGCCGTTCCGCGCCTAGCCGAGACGCGGTCAGCCATCTCGACAGACAGCTTATACAGCTCAATCACTCGAGGATCCCGCGATTGCGCCTGACTCATCGCGCTACACCAATCAGGAGTTTCAAGTTCTTCCAAGTCCATGCATACAACTTATCGGTCGACTTCGCCACCTTAGGCTTCACGCATGGAACAGAAGAATATCCCTTCAGCGTAAAGCAAAGGATATTCTTCTGTCGCGCAATCTCTACTTCGATATCAACACCAACGGTCGTGTCAGTAAATCGACCGCAGATCACTGCGACCACGTCACTCGCCCTGATACGCCGGCGCGCCTCGGCCTTCCATCCAGGAGAGGCCACCTTGATGGACCAATCTGCAATTTCGAAAGGACTGTCCGGAAGCTTTGCTTGACCCACCAGGAATTTTTGAGCGTAGCATCATTGTCATAATCGAAGCTAACGAAAACGCGTTGCTTTGCCATTGATCTCCACCTCTCTGCTTTGGGGATGCAGCCTACTTGACGCGACGTCATAAATTCAGAGTGTCGGCCGCTCCGCCTTCAGCGCATCCAGCAGTCGACCGACAGATACATCAAAGGCATCCGAACTTGTCAGCGCCTCCCCGGAAGTCACCAACCACCCGCCTTCTAATCTTTTCCGCGAGGACAGGATGGTGCCGCTTCCAGTCAGTCAGTACGTAGTCGTCAAGCATGACGGGAAGGAGATAGGTTGCCCCCATCATCTCGGGATTCCCGATCAAAAGTTTCCTGGATCTCATGTAGCACGCCAGGACGATTGAGTGAGGCCTTCGAGCAGATTAGAATCACGCGGTCATGCTCATGCAGGCGACGGTAGAATTCCGTATCAATCCGCTCGCCAAATGTGGCAGTTTCAGGGAAGAAAAATACCACTACACCATGCTTCCTAAGGACGTCGTAAAGGCGCTTGGCGAGGCCGACATCGGGAGTGCCATAGCTAATGAATGTGCTCTGCATAAGTCTCCTTGCCAGCGAGTCCCCCAGGGCCCGTGCACATTCAATCATGTACTCAGCGAAAAGGTGAGGCACTCCACAATCGACGAGAAATGATTTTAGGCGGGGGTGCCGATACGTCTTCATAACAGCACGGGCATCGACATCAGAGGGCCCTTGATGGCGCACGTCGTCAGCCTCACAAAAGTCCCAAAGATCTGCGTCACAGAGATTGGCACTACTCAGACTGACTCCCTCAAGGTTTGCTCGACGGAAGATTCCGTTGCAAACATCGGCATTGCTCAAGCGGGCGCGCTGAAAATTCGCCCCCTCACAATTGGCCATGTCGAGTGAAGCGCCAGTGAAGTCCACGTTCGTGAAATCCGCGTGCTGAAAGTTCGCGAAAATCAGGTCTGTACTGCCGAGCACTGCATCTTTGAAGCACGCATTGGATGCGTCAGCGCCCTTGAATTGCGCATGGAGCAGATATGTCCCTTCAAAATTCGCGCCAGCAAGCGAGGCCTCATAGAACCTGGCGCCCTCTAGGTTGCATCCCGAAAAGTCGGCACCTTCGAGCCTGGCCTTCGGGAAGTTCCGCTGTCCATTTGCGTAGTCTTTCACGACTGCAGCCACAGACTCGTAGGCTCTCCGCCCCTCCGCAGCAACCATCGCCCCCCACCTCTTTGCCATATACTGCTACGGCTTGGAGAGATGATACTGGACAGCGAGCGAGTCAGCCATGAATGCGAAAAAATCGCCGGGCTAACGAAAGGCTTCAAAAGGACTGGCGGCTTCGTTGCAACGAAACCGATCCCTACGAGACCGCTTCGTTGCGGGTTCACGGTCAGCCGCCAGCACGCGGGCCGCCTCTGGGCCGCGCAAGGCTGCTCGGAGCCGACCAACAACGACAGAAGCCCACGGCATCTGAGCAGCTCAGAGCCGTGGGCTTCGTCAGCCTCGCTGGTGGGCGAGACCCTTGATCAGTAGATCGGCATGTCAGGGCCACACACGGCGTGTCCGGCGGCAACGCTGACGGCAACGGCGGACGGCAAGCAGCGCTCCGCGGCCCGGCACGGTAGCGGCACGGGAAACGATCCGACCGCCTCACCAAGGCGCGCCCGCATCTTCTTTATTGCGCTGCGGCGTTGCAGCCAGCGGCGCAGAAATCGTTGCAATGAAACTGCGTCCCCGCAACGATTCCATGCGCGCGTCGTCAGCTCCTGCGGGCTCACCCAGCGGCCGGTGCCGAGGGTGGTGGGTGGACCTCGATGTCCCTGCGGACCCGTTCACGTTCGGTCGAGATCGCCGTGCGAACCTCGCCGAGGAACACCGAGGACAGGGCGGCGATGGCCAGGACCGTCGCCGCGTAGGGCGCCTGGGTGTGTGCCACGGTCCAGCCTGCGAAGCCGAAGGACAACGCATAGGTCAGCAACGTGTATGCGACGTCCGCGTGGCGGAACGTGCCGGCGCTGCGAGCTTCGCCGGGCAAGCGTGCTTCCAGCCTCGCGATGAACGGTTCGATCTGGTGGCGGACCACGGCACGCTTTCTCCTCCGCGCCCCGCCCTTCTCGGCGGCGGGATCGAAAGCGATGAAGTGGCCCGTCCACGTGTCGTCGAATTGCACGACGCCTCGCAGCGGATGCCCCCACTCGGCCTTGTCAGAAACGGGGTGACGGGGCATCACCGGCATCGAGAGCCGCGTTCCGTCGTCCCCCGACAAGCGCTCGGAGGTCTCCTCGAACGTCGCGGCGGCCGCCTCGCAGAAGCACCGGTAGTCCTCGGGCTCACCGCAGACCAGCAGGAGCAGACGGGAGGGCGGCAACAGCCGTACCGCTTCGGTGAACTCCCACAGGGTGCCCCGAGCGCTCCCGGTGTGTTCGCCGATGCCGGCCGCCAGCAGGACGAGGCGCGCGCGTTCCACCCCCACGCTGACAGGTCCCTGCCAGTCGCCTCGTGGCAGGAGGAAGCGTTTCGCGCCGGGGAGGGCGAGCCGCATGTCGGGGCGGCCCACGGCGATGACCTCGCCGCACGGGCGGAAGAGCCCGACGATCTGCTCCTCCCAACTGTCCTCGGCCCCGGCGAAGTCGGCGAACCCCAGCAAGCGCCCGTAGGGGAGGCTCCGCCTGCCACGCACGAGAGGGTCTGTCTCCGCGAGCCTGTCGTCCTCGGCGAACGGGCGGAGATAGAGCGAGTAGGTCAGGGCGCGGCACTCCGTGAGCGAGCTCAGCTCGGACGATTTCTGCCGCCTGGCTTTCGTGATGTACCGGCGGGCGTGCCACAGCCACATCAGAGAACCGATCCCCCACATGAGAGAGATCGGCAGGTACCCCCAGTCACCGTCCAGGGCCAGTCCAAGGTCCGCCGTCGAAAGGAGCATGGAGATGATCGCTACGATTCCGCAGAACCTCGCGATGCGCGTGTACCGAACACGCTGCGTGAACGGGTCTGTCGTCATTGATCACTTACCCTGCATCACGGCACCATGCCGTCCGTTGCCGCGCCGCAACAGTGCCTCGCGTAGGTGGGATCGCCCTCCGGGCCGTGCCTGGCGCATGGGCTCGGTCCCTAGATGGCATGCCGCGGGCGCGTCGTCGGAGCCACACCCCTGAGGGGGCTCTCCGCGGCTGGTGGTCGTCATCGACCGAGCCGACGCCTCCCGACGCCAACTTGCCCTCTAATGGGACACTTTGCGGCACCGTGACGGTTTCGACAAGTACTCGGTCCCAGCCAAGACTGTGCGGGATCTCGGCGGCGTGCGGTCCTGGGCTTGCACCAGGTGGGAAGTGTCAAGCAGCTCCCGGGACCAGACATAGCAGGTCCATGAGAGCGCAGTAGAACTCTCCCCATTCCATCAGGGCGCTACTGTAACTACCCTTAACCGGCGTAAGCCCTCCGATGGGACGGAACGACATCCATCGACTTGACGGCAACCGAGTGGCTCGTGCCCAAGTGGGTCGGCCCGCCTCAGCGGCGGTTGGGCACCTGTCTTCGCCCGACTGCTCCCGCAGGCGGGCGGCAAAGGTGTCTTTGCGCGGGGTCTCGTGCATCACTGCGTGACGCCATAGATAGGGAAATCCAACGGGTAGGAGGAGAAGCTCCCTGATTCGTCTACACGGAGCAGGGTATTCCGAGGGAAGCCGGGTCTCGAGTATAATCCAATTAGCGGAGTAGCGTGCTCAGCCTCCAGAGCCTCAAATGCCTCCTTCGAAGAGTCGGGCTTGCCGGTGAAATAGAAGTCCACGGTGCCAATCTCGGGCTTCTTTGCCCACACCAACTCCGAGTGAGGTATTTCAATGATCTTCTTCTGAACCCTGTCCGGCGCGAATGTGATCTCCATTTTCTGCGACTCGCTAAACCCCCCATCGTATTCTTTGATGAAAAATACAACATCAGAGTGTGCGGCCATCATTGAGAATAGTAATACCCAGGCCTTCACTCCGTCCTTCTCGTTGTTGAGGCCAGGCAAGTAGTCCAGGAAAAGGAATCTCCCCTTGTAGCCACGCATCGTCAGACTGGTTACGACATCGACCGAGTTCGCGTAAAGATTGTAAATTTGACCGTTGATGCCTCTATAGGGGTGCGAGATAAGTATCTTCGGCCCTCCCAAGCCGTAGACCAGATATCCCGGATTACACCCGGGGTGGTAAAATATTTCCGAGAGTGACGGGTAGAGCACATTTGAGTTGAACCTGTCAAGATCTTCCCCTTGCGGAAGTCTGGCGTTATCGTACCGAAGCTCTTGTGGCTGTGATGCCATATCCGAGACGGCTACCAAAAACTGCAGCAGTATTTCGCGCGCAGCGTGTTGCCCGGGGTCTATATCTTCGGCAATTAACCGAAAGAAATGACGAAAATCACCCGAGCCGTTAGTTTTGGCCAGCTCGAATAGCCTGAACAAGCCGCTGGGGCCATCGATGGAATGAATGGCTCTCAATTGCTCTTCGGAAACAGTGGCGATATTCTTTGCAAAGATGTCGCTTGTATCGTTAGCGACATTAATCGCCCTTCTTTGGGCGAGCGCAGACTCTAGCGACAGGGTCTTCTCGGTGCCCCTTAGTAGCATGTTGGTTCGCATTTCCACTGAAGGCCCCCGCCTCTAGCGCGACTGCTTCGGTGATTGTTTGACTTGTGCGGCGCGTATAATCGCTGTTACATATGGAATTTCTGGTCAGTGTCGCGGCCCTAGTAGCGTTTGCTCGCCAAAGCAATCGCTTTTGTTCTGTACCTCTGCCATCAAATCGGATGCCTTTAGGGCCGGACAACCTCAACCGGATCCAGTGCTTCCGATTTTCCTGAGGAAATGCTCAGCGACCTTGGTGGGCCCTAGCTCTCCGGGCAGGTAAGCGATCGTCGAGGGCAGTCCCGGTATATCGCAGTCTTCAAGGCGAACAGGAAGTACGTACTCTTCCTCCCTCATCTCCAGCGCCCTGGACTGGGCAGCCCTTCTCTCATGCACCGTCCAAGCTTTCTCTCTGTAAGCATGAGACACCAGCATTATGCAATACCGAGACCGACGCGAGTAAATGTCCAACAGGTCGCTGTAGAGGTCTCGCCCCCATAGATGGGGCCGCTCATTCTCGTCATAGAATACGCGCACACCATGCGCAGCGAGTTCCCTTTCAAGAACCCGGGCAAAACCCCTGTCCTCGCCCGCGAAGGATATGGCCACATCGAACTCGTATCCTCTTCGGTCCTGCTGTAGGGCTGGAACGCCATGCCATTCCAGACATCCGCGGAGCGCTCGTTCCACCTCGCCTGTGAGCTGGCCATCAGAAATCGTCCAGTCGAGTTGGTAATAGTGCTTCACCCGCTGACGCAACTCTGGAAGAAACTCGTGCGACCGGATCGCGAACTGCGCCGAATCGATGATCAGCACGAACACGACCCGCGGGTACTGGCCACGAGTCGAAAGAATGAAGAGGGATGATTGGTGCGGGTCGTACGAATCGGCGAATGGGTCGATGAATACGGCATCTACAGGAACGCCGCGGCTCTGCAGTCGACGGATCAACCCGAATGAATACTCCGCCGATTCACTTCGCTCGACTCTGGACACAAATGGATTGGACGCAAGGATTTCCGCGATCCGGTCCGATCTATCGCCATTAGCGATGAGCAGCACGTTCAGATGGTTCGACTGATTCGACCAACATCGGCCTGAGCCTTTTTCATGATTCCCATATGTCAAGCAAGCACTCCTCTAGGAACTATGCCGGACCCACAAAATAGCCGAAGCGAGTTGCATTGATCTAGGCTTCCTCTCAATTGGACGAGTCGACTAGGTTGTTCGACGACTCCGAACTACTGCGCTGGGGCGACACTGCCTACGCGCAGAGATCGAGCAGGCTCCAGGAGAGGTCGGCCCCGAGGCGCCGAAGGAAAGCCCTGCTTATCTGAGCACGATGGCGTCCCTTGACGTGGTGTAGCCGATCAAGGTGAGGGAGTGCGCCGGGGGCGTATGTCGATGGGTTTTCGCTCCCTGCCCGCAAGGTGGGCCATCGTGCAACTCTCCGTAGTGAACGGGCAGTTCAACGCGGGAGGTGCAGGATGGCCCTGTCTCAGCATGACTTACTCCGGCTGCTTGAGTCACTACGTTCGGCGGACGGGCTCGAACTCGTCCGCAATGTGGCCGAGCGGATGCTCCAGGAGCTGATCGAGGCCGAGGCCACGGTCCGGATCGGCGCGGAGTGGAACGAGCACAGCGACACGCGCACCGCGCTTCGCAACGGCCACCGCGACAAGACGCTCAGTACCCAGGCCGGCGACCTGGACCTCGCGATCCCCAAGCTGCGGTCGGGCAGCTTCTTCCCCGCCCTGCTGGAGCGGCGCCGCCGCATCGACCAGGCCCTGTATGCCGTCATCATGGAGGCTTACGTCCACGGCGTGTCCACGCGGTCGGTCGACGACCTGGTCAAGGCCCTCGGCGCGGACACCGGGATCTCCAAAAGCGAGGTCTCGCGGATCTGCCAGGACCTGGACGGCCAGCTGACCGCGTTCCGTGCCCGGCCACTGGACCACGTCCGCTTCCCGTACGTCTATCTGGACGCGACCTACTGCAAGGCGCGGGTCGAGCACCAGATCGTGTCCCGGGCCGTGGTGATCGCCACCGGGATCACCGAGGACGGCGGCCGCGAGGTGCTGGGCGTGATGGTCGGCGACAGCGAGACCGAGGTGTTCTGGACCGAGTTCCTGCGTCACCTGCGCGAACGCGGTCTGACCGGGGTCCGGCTCGTCATCGGCGACCACCACTTGGGGCTGGTCAAAGCCATCCGCAAGGTCATGCTCGGGGGCGCGTACCGGCGCTGCAGGGTTCACTTCCTGCGCAACGTGTTCAGTGTGATCAACAAGGAAGCGGCCGAGATGGCCGCCGCCACGATCCGCACGATCTTCGCCCAGCCCACCGCGGATGCGGTCCGCACCCAGCTCGACACCGTCGCAGACATGCTCGGCACACAGTTCCCCAAGGTCAAAGACATGCTGCTGGAGACGAAGGACGACCTGACCGCCTTCGCCGCCTTCCCCGAGCGACATTGAAGAAGATCCAGTCCACCAACCCGCTGGAGCGGATCAACCGCGAGGTCAAGCGCCGCACCGACGTCGTCCAGGTCTTCCCCAACGACGACGCACTCCTGCGGCTGGCCACCGCCGTGCTCTTCGAACTGCACGACGAGTGGATCGCCTTCCCCCGCCGCTACCTGCCCGAGGGAAGCATGGATCAGCTCTACCCCGCCGAGCGCCCCGAAAGCGCCCCCGCACTACCCAACACCACCAACACGACCGCCGGATGATCGGCTACACCACGACAAGGGACACGACCCTGAGCACCGACGACGGGGACGGCCCGGCCGGAGTTGGCGCCGTTTGAGACCGAACTCGAGGCTCCGGTGGCTGGGACGTCGCCGGGTCGCATGAGGAGGCGAGTGCGTACGGATGAGCCGTTCTGACATCAACGGCGCCGGACGCTGGCGCTCTTGGACGGTTGACACGGGCAGCATGGCCAAGTGACTCCCGGAGAGTACCGGGGAATGATCGAACTCTTAGTGCTGTGCTCAGCCACCCGTGGACTATCCGTGGACTCGTTCGCTCTGAGTTGCCGCGTACAGGGCCTTAACCTGCCGCGTTGCCCGGGTCCGAAGCGGCCTCCGGAGCCGTTGTCGGTCAGGACGCGCTCGACGGTGATCCCGGCCTGGGTGAGAACGCCTGGGCTCGGGTCCAGAAGGCGGTTGCGGTTTCCTTCTTCTCGTCGCCGAGGATCTCGCTGTAGGCGAGGCGGGAGTGGTCGTCGACGGCGGTGTGCAGGTAGCTGTAGCCGGCGTTCTTGCGTTCTTGCGGCCTGCCTGGCGGCCCAGGACCTTGTGTCAGCCGCCGTCGGGGATGTTGCCGAGCTTCTTGATGTCGACGTGCACCAGCTCGCCGGGCTTGGCGCGTTCGTAGCGGCGTATGACGCGGCCGGTGGCCCGGTCCAGGTGGGTGAGGCGGGCCAGGCCGAACCGGGTCAGCACGCGGTGCACGGTCGAGGGCACCAGCCGCAGCAGGTGCGCGATACGGGCGGGACCCCACCGGCGCAGGACACGGACCTTGATGATCCGGCGCTCGGTGCGGGTCGGGGTCCGGCGCGGGCTGGTGCACGGGCGGGAGGACCGGTCGCACATCCCGGATTCGCCGAACTGGCGGTAGCGGTCGGCCCAGCGCTGGGCGGTGGTCGGCGAGACCTGGCAGCGTTCGGCGGCCCGCCGCAGCGGCCAGCCGTCCTCGACGACACAGCGGGCCAGACGCAGACGGCCGGTCTCGGACAGGGGTGCATTACGGTGGGGCATGAGGGCCTTCTGATCGTTCGGTGGAGCAATCCACACCGAACCCGGAAGGCCCTCACCCGTTCAAGATCACTCTTCAGTGATCGCTGTCACCAACCTCCGTGGACAGAACACCTAGAGCGCGCGGTGGACGACAAGCGTGCCTGGGATGTGCGCGAGCACTACAACCGGGCCACCGCCCTGACCCGGCGCGGTGCCAGCGACGCCGAACTGCAGGTGCTGCAGAAAGCTCGCCTCTTCCTTCAGGAGAAGAACACCAGCCGGCGCCTGACACGGCCGCCCGTCGACGCCAGGCGCTCGGCCGACTCGCTCCGGCCCCGCCGCGCGCAGGAGCCGTGATGCCGCCTCGGCCCGATGCAGACGACGCACGCGTGCGATGGCAGCAGCAGGCAGCGGTGCTGAGGGGCCAGCGTCTGGTGGCCGAGCACCAGCAGACGCACATGTCACCCAGATGCCGCGAGGAGAAGCTCCGGGAACTCCAAGACGCCGTGACCGCAGCTGACGGTGCCCTGACCGGCAGACTCCTGCGGCAGATCCGGGCGCTGAGGGAGAGGTACGCCGTGGACGAGACGGCGCCCTCAGGGCACGTCCCGCGCCCTGCCGCAGGCCTGCCGGACGAAACCCTCGCCGCGGCGGCCGCAGGGGTGCGCGGCGCTCTGATGCGGGTGGCCCGTGCCCAGCAGCTCGTAGGCGGTGCCGAGGATCTTTTCGCTGTCGGCGCCGGGCGGGACGTAGACGGGGACGATCAGTGAGGCGGTCTTGCCGGAGACGTCCAGGCGACCAAGGGCCTGAACGCAGCGAATGACGCTGCGGGTGGGGTCGGCGAAGACGACGGCATCCACGCTGGGGATGTCGACGCCCTCGGCGATCAGGCGGGAGTTGGCCAGGACCGCGCAGTCGGCCGCCGCGAAGTCGGCGAAGATGCCGGCGCGCTGGGCGGGGGTGTGCTCGCCATGGGCGAAGAACAGCTCGGGGGTGATGTCCGGGACGAGGCCGGGGTCGGTCCTGGCAACAGGCGTAGGGTGTGCGGGAGTTCGCGGGCGAAGCGGCGCGCGTCGGAGACGAGGTTGAAGTAGACGAGGACCTTCTTCAGGCGGTGTTCGCTCATGGCGCGCAGGACGGACAGGTGCAGGGCGGTGGTGCGCAGCGCGCCGTCCGTCTCCTCCCCGGGGGCCGGGGCGGTGGCGCCTGGGGTCGGAGGTTCAGGCGGCGGCGCAGGTCGGCGTCGGTGAGGGTGGGCACCACGATGCGGTAGTCCGCGGCGCGGCCGTCTTCGACGGCCTGTGCGAGGGGGTACTCGAAGACCTTCTTGCCGTACACCTGCTCGTTGTCCATGGAGTTGGCGAAGGCCTCCGCGTCCGCGCCGGCCGGGGGACGGCGGCGCGGGCGGGTGGTGTCGGCGGACTCGGCCAGTTCCGGCGCGGCGAAGATGCGGGGGGTGGCGGTCATGTAGAGGCGGCGGTCAGCGCGGATGCGCTGGGCGTCGTTGACGAGCGCCCACTTCTTGTCGGCCCGGCCCGCGATCCGGTGCGCCTCGTCCATGACCGCCAGCTCGAACGGCGGCACCGCGTACCCCGTCCTCTGGGTCTGTTCGATCTTGTCCAGGGAGTCGTAGGTGCAGATCACCGTCAAAGCAGGGATCTGGTCCTCGCCCTGGCCCACTACCGACATCAGCCCGCCCAGCGCGTGCGGGTCGGTGGTCGACATGAGGGGGCCGCGACCAGGTCGTCCCGGCCGCTGGTGTCCATGGAGGAGACGATCACCATGTGCTCCAGATGGCCGTCACGCCGCCACGCCAGAGCCGTCTGGGCCGCCAGGTCCAGGGTGGGCACCACGAACAGCACCAGCCGCGCGCCGAGTTCGTCCGCCGCCCGGATCGACACCAACGTCTTGCCGGTCCCCGTCGCCGACACGAACAGACCCCGCGTCCCCGCCCGCCGCAGATGCCCGGCCAGCCGCTTGACCGCCTCCGCCTGGTCGGGAAAGAGCCGCGCGCTCGGGGCGGCCGGGACGCGGCCGTTCCACCACAGTCATGACAGCTCTTCTCCGAGTCCGTGACTCCAGTAGTCGCGGCGGGGCAGTTCGACCCACGCATCGGGAGATCCGGCCACGGCGCGCCTGTCGGCGAGGCGCAGGTCTGCGAAGGCGCAGGCGTAGGCGACGGCGTTGTGCTGGTAGAGGTACGAGGCCAGCACCTCCGCGGAGGTGTCGCTCTCGTCCGGTCCTCCGCCGGGGTGCAGGTCCGAGCCCTCGATGATTCCATGACGGGCGATGCTGCCCTGGTTGCCGCTCTTGGGATTGGCGTACAGGCCGTAGCAGAGGGTGCCGGCGGACAACCGGGCCAGCACGCCCGGCATGCTCGGCGCGTATCCCCAGGGCTGGGTGACGACGCAGCCGCCCGGCACGGACGTCACGCCGATGATCTGCAGGCTCTCGTCCATGTCGTACGCGTAGGGATCCTCCAGCAGCTCGTCGATGAGTTCGCCGTCCACCGGCGTCGCGTGAAGACGGCGCACCGCCTCAGCCGCGTCGATATCGGCCACGCAGGCCAGGCCCGTGCCGTCGTAGTAGAACTCGCCCAATGCCGTGGTGAGTCGATGGGCCTCCTGCGCTGCCGCACGCTCGGTGTCGCTCAGGGATACCCCTTCCGGTACCGGGAACAGCTCGGGCGTCGGTCCGGCCAGGCTCAGTCGCCCCGGTGACCAGCCGCCGAGTGACAGCCGCCAGGGATCGGCCCCGGCGGCGGCGAGCGCTCGTGCGTTCTCCGGGTTCCTGGACATGACGGCTTTCCACAGTGCCGTCACCCCGTGCTCCAGCGCGTCCACATCCGCAACCCGGCGGGCCAGCTCCGCGACGGCCTCCGGGGAGCCGAACACCGCTGCCCGATGCAGGGGCCGACCTCCGCTCCATTTCTCTGGATCGGCGCCTTCGTCGAGGCGGCGGCGGATGTCGTCGGCATCCGTCCAGTCCCAGCTCATGCCAGCCCAGCCATCCCTCTCTGCTGCCACCCGCTCCCCCTCGAACACGTCGCATGCACGCTCCCGCCCGGGAACAGGGCAACGGCACGAGCACATACGCTCTCCACCGCTGGCACACAGCCCAGGTCTCGGTGACCGGACTTTATCACCCGGGCGCTGTTCGTACGCGATTCGTACGCTGTAGGGGCGTTTCAGGGTAGGGTGAGGGGCGGAGGTGTCTTATGTCCGAGTTGTTCGACGCGGTCGACGCGCTGGTCGCGTCCCGCTCCCCGCTGCCGCCGCCGGCCGAGCGCAGGCGGCTGCGCCAGGTGCACGCACTCACCTTGGACGAAGTGGCCGCTGCCCTGGACGTGCGGCGGGCGACCGTCGGCGGCTGGGAGTCGGGCAGGACCGAGCCACGGCCGCCGGAGCGGGAGGCGTACGCGCGCATGCTCCAGCAGCTCGCCGCGCTCTACCCCGCCCCCGAGAGCACCGGCGCCCCACAGGAGGACACGGACGTCGCGGCGGCGCAGACCGTCACCCCCGCAGCGCCCGCAGCACGGCCCTGAGCCCACGGGCCGGGCGCCGGAAGCTGCTGCCGCGCCTGTGGCCGAGGAGTCCCCGGCCACGGCCATGGCGGCGGTCGGCGCACGGGCCGCCGTGTCGCTGCCGCGTCGGCGTCTTCCTGGCTTACGCCACCGGCCGCGCACACACCCTGATCGACCGGCGCCTGTATCTGCCCACGTCCTGGACGGACGACCGGGAACGCTGTCGCCGCGCGGGCATCGGCGACGAGGTCGTGTTCGAGACCAAGGTGGCCATGGCCAAGGCAATGGTCCGCAAGGCGATCGCCGAGAAGATCCCGTTCACCTGGGTGACCGCGGATGCCGCCTACGGCTTCAGCAAGGGCTGGCGATACGAACTCGAGCAGACCGACGTCTTCCACGTCATGGCCACAACGAGGCACGACACCGTCGTCACCCGCTGGGCACTCGACCATCCCGTCCACGACCTGTTCCCCGGCCTGCCCCGGCAGAAGTGGAAACGCCGTTCCTGCGGCGAGGGAGCCCACGGCCGGCGGATCTACGACTGGGCCCGCGTCGAAGTGAGGCCCTGGCACCGCGAAGACCGCCGGCACTGGGTTCCCGCCCGCCGCAGCGTCAGCCGGCCCGATCAGATCTCCTACTACATCGCCTACTGCCCCGCCGACACGACGCTGGACGAGCTGATCCGCATCGCGGGCAGCCGCTGGGCCGTCGAGGAATGCTTCCAGACGGCGAAGCAGGAATGCGGCCTGGACGACTACCAGGTCCGCCGCTACCCCGGCTGGCACCGCCACATGACCCTCGCCATGGCCGCCCACGCCTGCCTCACCGTCCTGCGCGCCAGAGAGCTGGACACGGAGAAAGCAGCAACGGATCCTCCCAGCTCATCCACCTCAGCCTCGCCGAGATCCGACGCCTGATCACCCGCCAACCCACCCCGGTCGGCCACATCCTGCACTGGTCGACCTGGCGCAGAAGACGCCAACACCAAGCCCGCGTCAGTCACTACAAACGGCGAGGCCACAGTCCCTGAAAACTGCCCAGCAATCAGACAGACGTCGTTGCAGTACTAATTGGGACCCCCGCGACGGCAAGGCTGACCTCGAGTAAACGCGGGACTACATCACGGCGCAGGGCTGGCCGACCCTGGAGTCGGTGATACGGCGCTACAAGGTTCACACCCGGGCATCCGTCGAGGGCAGGGTCGTCACTCAGTACGAGGAGAACCGTCCTTCTTACAAGGCCCGCGAGGACTTCTACCGTCTCGCCAGTTCACGGCTCGGTGCCAGCACCCCCTGGACCTGGTGCAGCGGCTCGTGCACCTGTTCCCGGACGGCGATCGCATGCGGCGTCGGGGTCATCGTGCGGCCAGTGGGCACGAGGATCTGATCCCCGGTCGTGCGCCGGATCCGGCCCAGACTCCGGCTCATCGCGGGGGCGGTGACATGCAGGCGCGCCGCCGCCCCGGCCACGCTGCCCTCCTCCAGCAGCGCGTCGAGCGCGGCGAGCAGGTTCAAATCCAATTGCATGTGAGTAATCCTAGCTGTGCCTGACATGCATTTGAAGTTAATCGCTGGGCTGCCTACCGTTGAGGCGAAAGCGCAAGAAGTAACGCGCAGTTCGGCCCTCGACCGGCCCCAGCACCCCTCCTCAGACGGGAATACCGCCATGTCCGAAACGCTCCAGACCACCGACGTCGCCGCCTCCGACGCCGACCTGCTCGCCCAGACCGCGATCGCCGTACGTGAGGCGGGTTCGGCGCTGCGCGAGCGCTTCAGCGAGGTGGTCCGCTACCAGAGCCGCGAAGAGCTGATGCGCGCGCTGGCCGTCAACGACGACGCGGCTCTCGACATCCTGCGTCCCCGTCTCACGAGCCTGCGCCCGCAGGCCGGCTGGGTGGAGGACGAACTGGACGGCGGGGCGCTGCCGGCCGGCGAGTGGTGGGTCGTGGATCCGGCCGAGGGCAACGTCAACCACCTGCACGCCCTGCCGGAGTGGGCGGTGACCGCCACCCTCGTGCGGGAGAACCAGCCGGTGCTCACCGCAGTGCACCTGCCGTTGACCGGCGAGACCTACACCGCGCTCACCGGCGCGGGCGCCCACCTCGACGGCCGGCCGCTGCACGTCTCCCAGACCGCCGACCTCGGCCTGAGCATCGTGGCCACCAGCCAGGCCCGGCCGGACGAGGACGAAAGGGTCGTGCGGCGGGTCGGCTCCTCGATCACCGCGATGCTCTTCGACGCGCTCGTCGTCCGCGTCGCCGTGCCCGCGACCCTGCACCTGCTGAACGTAGCCGCCGGCCGGATCGACGCCTTCTGGCAGTTCGCCGGCGCCCGCGCGGACCTGCTTCCCGGAGCGCTGCTCGTCACCGAGGCCGGCGGACGGATCTCCGACGCCGAGGGCCGCCCCTGGACCCCCCAGAGCCAGAGCTTTGTGGCCGCCGCGCCGGGCGTCCACGCCGAGGCCGTGTCCACGCTCTCGCGCTGAGCGCGCACTACAACCCGCACGCCCACGGAAGGACCAGATCATCATGACCAAGATCGCAGTTCTCGGAAACGGCCGCGTCGGCGGCAACCTGGCCGCAGCCCTCGCCCGGGCAGGACACGAAGTGACAGTGGCGGACCGCACGCCGGGCGCCGCCGCCGACGCCGCCCGGACTGCCCGGATCGTCATCAACGCCACCCCGGGCGCCGGCTCGCTGGACCGGCTCGCTGCTCTGCGCGAAGAACTCCGGGACAAGATCCTCGTCGACGTCTCCAACGCCACCACCGACGGACCGGACGGACTGCCCGCCGATCTGATCTACCCCGGCTCGAGCCTGGCCGAACAGCTCCAGAAGGCGCTCCCCGAAACGCGCGTCGTCAAGACACTCAACACCATGCTCTTCCCGGTGATGACCTCGCCGGACACGCTCGCCCAAACACCGACCGTGTTCCTCTCCGGCGAGGACGCGCAGGCCAAGCAGAGCGTCCGCGACCTGCTCACCGACCTCGGCTGGCAAAAGGAATGGATCACCGACCTCGGCGGGATCCAGACCGCCCGCGCCACAGAGGCCGCGATCCTGTTCGTACCTCACGTCATCCGTTCCACCGGATTCACACCCTTCGCGATCTCAATCGCCCGCTGACTGTCGAGCTGCGCCGACTGGAGGTAGCCGGAGCCGGCGCGTGGCATGGATGGGTTCCCGGTGGGACACGATCGTGGGATGTACTGTCCGACTTGGTGGCGGAGTCGACGTTGACCTAGGGACTGTCTGTAGTTGTGACGTGTGACATGTGCGCAACTTACGGACAGAGAGTGGGAGTTCATCGGGTCGTTCTTCCCGGTCGGCAGGTTCGGCCCCTACCCCGAGCGGCTGCGTGAGCAGTTCGAGGGGGTGCTCTGGAGGTTCCGCACCGGCAGTCAGTGGCGCGAGATGCCCGAGGGGGTTCGGCGCCTGGCAGACGGTCTACAACCGCTTCATGCGATGGCGGGAAGCGGGCGTCTTCCAGGCCCTGCTCGAAGAGGCGATCGCCGAGGCGGCCCGCAGAGACGAGATCGACATGTCCCTGGTCAGCGTGGACTCCACCACGGCACGGGCTCATCACGACGCAGCCGGCATGCGGGTCAGCGAGGGGACCCTGGCCGCGCTCGAGGA
>NZ_JBHWUU010000024.1:0-97192 GCF_042737375.1 Streptomyces sp. NPDC060000 | reverse complement strand
ACGACGATGGTCAGGCCGGGCACCAGGAACGCGGTCTGGCGGGCACGCTGGTGCAGGTTCTCCAGCGAGAGCTTGGCGTCCTTGAGGAAGATCTGGCGGTCGGCCCAGTACCGCACCCTTGTGCCGGTGCGGTTCTTGGCGATCCTCTTGACCTTTCGCAGACCGCCGGTCTCGAACTTGGAGTCGGGGCCGTCCGCGGCGAAGGCGCCCGGAACTCCGCGCCGGAAACTGATCGCGTGCGTGTGGCCGCCCCGGTCCACCTCGACGTCGAGTCGGGCGGAGAGGGCGTTGACCACGGAGGCGCCGACGCCGTGCAGACCGCCGGAGGCGGCGTAGGATCCGCCGCCGAACTTGCCGCCGGCGTGCAGCTTGGTCATGACGACCTCGACGCCCGACAGTCCTGTCTTGGGCTCGATGTCCACGGGGATGCCACGGCCGTTGTCACGGACCTCCACCGAGGCGTCGTCGTGGAGGATCACCTCGATGTGGTCGCAATAGTTGCCCAGGGCCTCGTCGACGGAGTTGTCGATGATTTCCCACAGGCAGTGCATCAGCCCACGACTATCCGTCGAGCCGATGTACATACCCGGGCGCTTCCGCACGGCCTCGAGGCCCTCGAGGACGAGCAGGTGCCGCGCGGTGTAGTTGGAACCGTCCCGGTCTGCTCCTGCCAGCAGCGCTGTGGACGGCACGGACGTTTCGGCGGTCACGCGGTTCGCTCCTCGCTGAATTTCACTTGGGGCCCTTCTGGGTAAGGGCGCGGCTTGGGTTGCCGCCAAGAGGGTACCGAGGCCTGGTAGAGCCGTTGTAACGCCACCCTCGTCTCAACTCAGACTAGTCCAGCGTCGCATGCGTGTTCGATCCCTCGATGGAGTGAAGTACATATCACGTTCCCTTCGGGGCATGAACCATTTAGGCTCCGGGCACGTCCTCATGAACAAACCGGCAAGCCGGCCGGGAGGATGGAACCATGACCGACAGCGCGAAACCGTAAGCACCACAGACCACGCAATACGGCACATTCGCCGCCAAACCGGCAGCAGACGGCCACCTCGGAAAGATTTTTTCGAGGACAAGCCACAAGCGGGAACGTTTTGGGGCTGGTTGGATGTTGACCCTGGTACGACAGCTCGTCGAGCTAGAGAAGAGGCGACGTGACTACTGTTCTGACCCCCGCGAGCCCGATGACGGCCGCTGACCGCTGCGACCGCTGCGGCGCCCAGGCGTACGTACGCGTCGTGCTGCTCAGCGGCGGAGAACTGCTCTTCTGCGCCCACCACGGCCGCAAGTTCGAGCCGGAACTCAAGAAGATCGCCGCTGAGATACAGGACGAGACAGAGCGGCTGACGACCGTTCCGGCCTCCACTCCGGAAGAAGAGCGCTGATCTGCGCGTCCACGACGAGCCAGAACCGGCACAGGCCGGTATGCGGGCGGTCGCCCCTGTCCCCAGGGGCGGCCGCCCGCTCTCATGGCACGAGGCAGGCTGAGAAGTGGGCCCACGGACAGAAGTGGGCCCGTGCGCGCCAGGGCTGGTGGGCTCATGCGCGCCAGGGCTCGCTCAGGCGCCCGCAGCGGGCTTCGCAGCGCCTTCCGGTGCCCGCGCCCACCCCAGCGTCCGTACGGCGTCGGACACACGCGTGTAGACGCCTGGACTTCCCGGACGTCCACAGCCGCTGCCCCACGACACGAGCCCGATGAGCCGACCCTGGGCGACGAGCGGTCCGCCGCTGTCCCCCTGGCAGGCATCACGGCCGCCCCGCACCTCCCCCGCGCACACCATGCTCCGCGCGTCGTAGGTGCCGTTCGAGGTGCCGGGATAGGCCTGCTCGCACCGCGCGTCGGCCAGCACGTGGACCCGAGCCGCCCGCAGGGTGCGGGCGTAGGCGCCGAACCCGGTGATGTCGCCCCAGCCGTAGACGACCGCGTCCGTGTCGGCCGCGTACGCCGGATCGCCCTCGGCAGCCATGCCGATGACCGCCCTCGCCGGGAGTGCCTCGGCAAGGGTGAGTACGGCGAAGTCCCCGGCGTTACTGGAACTGTCGTAGCCGGGATTCACCCAGACACTCCGCACGGAGACCTCCTGCCCGGTGTCCTCGTACAGGTCCGTACGGCCCGCGACGACCTTCAGGTCGGCCAGCTGCCCGGGCGGCGCTCCCAGGACGTCCTCGCCCATGCAGTGGGCCGCGGTGAGCACAGTGGTCGGGCCGACGGCCACGCCTCCGCAGAACTGCCCCGAGCGCATACCTCCGAACCGGTCACGGCTGGACAGCGCGACCGTCCACGGACTCTGGGAGACGTCGACGGGGAAGCTACCCACCACAACGTCGTCGGAGGCTGCCGGGGCGGCGGCGGCCAAGGGTATGGCCATTGCCGCGGCCGCCAGGATCAACGGCCGGGACAGGGCCCGGACAAAGGGACGACGCATGGGCGCTCCTGACTCTGGAGTGATCGATGAACACCCAGAGTCATCCAGTGCGAGGCGCCTCGCACTCCAGCGTCGACGCCGAAGGCCCGGCTCCCTGGACCTTCCGTTCTCGTGGTCGTCGCAACACCCCAGTTCAGGGGATGCGATGGGCTTCGAGATCCGCAAGGTTCGGACAGTGGCCCAGGGCCGCAAGCAACTGGTGCGTTGGCGGGAGGCATACTCCCAGCTCATGCGGGCACTTCCCCCAGCGGCCGGAGATGCACGTGGTCCACGAGACGGTCTACCAGGCCCTCTACGTCCAGGGCCGGGGCGAAGTGCGCCGCGAGCCGGCCCGCGCTCTGCGCACCGGCCGCACCCGGCGCAAGCCCCGCCGCCAGGCCCAGCAGCGCCAGCCGCGGTTCACCACCCCGATGGTCATGATCAGCGAGCGCCCCGCAGAGGCGGGGGACCGGGCCGTGCCCGGCCACTGGGAGGGAGACCTGATCATCGGCAAGGACGGAGCCTCCGACATCGGCACCCTCGTCGAGCGCGCCACCCGCTACGTCATGCTCCTGCACCTGCCCGACGGCCGCAGCGCCGAACACGTCCGCGACGCCCTGGTGACCACCGTCCAGACCTTGCCGCCCCACCTCGCCCGGTCACTGACCTGGGACCAGGGCTCGGAGATGGCAGCCCACGGCAACCTTCACCGTGGCCACGGACATCCCGGTCTACTTCTGCGACCCGGCCAGCCCCTGGCAGCGCGGCTCCAACGAAAACACCAACGGCTCGCTGCGACAGTACTTCCCCGAGGGCACCGACCTCGCCGGCCACAACCGTGAGCGCCTGGACGCCGTCGCCGCCGAACTCAACGGCCGCCCACGCAAAACGCTCGGCTGGGAAACCCCAGCCGAGCGCCTGCATAAACTCCTCGCGGCCTGATCAAACCGACCACGTGTTGCAACGACCCGTAGAAAGCGCGGACGGGAGACCGGGCCTTCGGCGTCGACGGCTACGACCTAGTCGAGGTAGTCGCGCAGCACCTGCGAACGGGACGGGTGGCGCAGCTTCGACATGGTCTTGGACTCGATCTGGCGGATGCGCTCGCGCGTCACGCCGTACACCTTGCCGATCTCGTCGAGGGTCTTCGGCTGACCGTCGGTGAGACCGAAGCGCATGGAGACGACGCCCGCCTCGCGCTCGGACAGCGTGTCGAGGACGGAGTGCAGCTGCTCCTGGAGGAGCGTGAAACTGACCGCGTCGGCCGGGACCACGGCCTCGGAGTCCTCGATGAGGTCACCGAACTCGCTGTCGCCGTCCTCGCCCAGCGGGGTGTGCAGCGAGATGGGCTCGCGGCCGTACTTCTGGACCTCGATGACCTTCTCCGGGGTCATGTCGAGTTCCTTGGCCAGCTCCTCCGGGGTGGGCTCGCGGCCCAGGTCCTGGAGCATCTGACGCTGCACGCGCGCGAGCTTGTTGATGACCTCGACCATGTGCACCGGGATACGGATGGTGCGGGCCTGGTCGGCCATCGCGCGGGTGATCGCCTGACGGATCCACCAGGTGGCGTACGTGGAGAACTTGTAGCCCTTGGTGTAGTCGAACTTCTCGACCGCGCGGATCAGACCGAGGTTGCCCTCCTGGATGAGGTCCAGGAAGAGCATGCCGCGGCCGGTGTAACGCTTGGCCAGTGAGACCACCAGACGGAGGTTGGCCTCCAGGAGGTGGTTCTTGGCGCGTCGGCCGTCCTCGGCGATGATCTCCAGCTCGCGCTTGAGCTTCGGAGCGAGCTTGTCGGCGTTGGCCAGCTTGTCCTCGGCGAACAGACCGGCCTCGATGCGCTTGGCGAGCTCGACCTCCTGCTCGGCGTTGAGCAGCGGGACCTTGCCGATCTGCTTCAGGTAGTCCTTGACCGGGTCGGCGGTGGCACCTGCCACGGCGACCTGCTGGGCGGGCGCGTCGTCCTCGTCGTCGTCGGAGAGCACGAAGCCCTTGTTCTCGGCCCCCTCCTCTTCCTCTTCGGGCTTGGCGTCCTCAAGGACCTCGTCCTCGGCAACCTCGGCCTCGTCCTTGCCGGCAGTGGTCTTCTTGGCCGCCGTCTTCTTGGCGACGGTCTTCTTCGCGACCGCCTTCTTGGCGGTCGTCTTCTTGGCAGCCGCCTTCTTGGCGGGGGCGGCTTCCTCTGCGGAATCGTCCACATCGGGACCGGCCGGGGTGGCCGGAGCGGCCGTGGCGGTGGCCTTCCTGGTGGTCACCGCCTTCGCCGCGACCGTCTTGGTGGCGGTGCGCTTGGCCGGACTCTTCGCTGCGACGCTCTTTCGGGTGCGCTTGGGCTCCGCGGCACTGACCATCAGCGTCACACCCTCTTCCTCGAGGATCTGGTTGAGGCTGCGCAGTACGTTCTTCCACTGAGTGGCCGGAATCTGGTCAGCTTCGAAGGCCCGACGCACATCGTCGCCGGCGATCTGCCCCTCAGCCTTTCCCCGCTCAATGAGCGCCATGACAGAGACGGACTCGGCGATCTCCGGCGGGAGCGTACGGGATGTGCTGGCCGACACGAACAACCTCTCGGAACGTTGGAAAACGGCTTCCGGCCCCGTCCGTGACGGACAGGAGCCGACCACCGGCCTGGGGGTGGGCCGACGGCGCGGGCGGGGGCCGGGAGGAGTCACAGCGCCTTGAACGGCGTCCGTATTCCCTCCGCGGCAGTCACCTCTTAGGTCATCGCGTTGTTTCCACAAGCGTTACGCCCAATCTTCGTGGCCCGAGTCACACCCCGTAAGCGCTCAAAAAAGGTCAGACGCGGGCAGATGAGGTCACCCGTGAAGCCTACCGGCACTGTCGCGGTCGGTTCCGCCGCGTCGCCCGTCGGACCCCGCAAGCCCCGTGACGGGTTCTGCGGGGTCCGAGGGGCGTGCGATGGAGCGGCCGACGACGACGCGGGAGAGGGGAGACATCCCCCCGCCGTTTGCGCGGTGCGGTCAGTGTTCGCGCGGCGCCGGCACGACGCGCTCCACCTCGGGATGAACGGTGAGCAGCTGCCGCATGGCCGTCTCGGCCGCGGTGCCGTCGCCCGCCGCGAGGGCGTCGGCGATCCGGCCGTGGTGTCCCAGTGACGCGTCGTTCGGCCGGTCACAGCCCGTGACGGGGCCGCCGGAGACATGAAGGGCGGACGACACGATCCCGAAGAGGTGCTCCAGCATGCGGTTACCCGCGACCTGGATGAGCAGCGAGTGGAATTCGGCATCGGCCCGTGAGTAGGTGAGCGCGTCACCCTGCGCCATGGCGTGCCCCATGATCTCCACCATGTCGGACAGTCGCTGCTGGATGTCGGCGCGCCCGTGGCCTGCCGCCAGGCGGGCGGCCAGCGGCTCGATCGTCCAGCGCAGCTCACTCAGCTCGCGACGCTGATTGTCCCGCTGGGGACCGAACGCCCGCCACTCGATGATGTCCGCGTCGAGAAGGTTCCAGTCGCTCACGGGGCGTACGCGCGTGCCGACATTCGGCCGGGCGCTGACCAGGCCCTTCGCCTCGAGGACGCGCAGCGACTCGCGGACGACGGTGCGGGACACCTCGAACCGCTGGCCGATCTCCTCGGGCACCAGCGGCCGGTCGGCGCCCAGGTCCCCGGAGACGATCATCTGACCTAGTTGCTGGACGAGTTGGCCGTGCAGCCCGCGTCCGCGGTTGCCCGCGGCGCGGCGGCCCACGCGGCCCAGCTCGGGTTCCGCGGACTCCCAGACGGGGGCTCCGACACGTTCGGTCACGGGGGCCTCGGCGAAGGGGTAGCGGTCGAGTTCGCCCGGGCCAGCCAGACCGGAGTCGGTGGAGCGGGCGGCGGTCATCATGGTGTGCGCAAGGGTACTCACGGAGTCTTTGTCGGCGTTGCTCCCAACTCCCTTGAGGTCTTTGGTGAAAAGCACACGAAAGGGTGATCGCTCACCCCGTCGCAATTGACGCCTTATCGGAAAGAAATGGGCTTTCTCCGGGGAGTTGCGCACACACGAGGATCGGATCGGTCCACACGGCGGTCATCGGGTCTTGCTGCGCAGGGTCGTGATCAGGTAGGCGCACAGCAGCGCCGTCAGGGACAATGTCATTGCGCCGCCGACCGGTTGGACGATCACTCGCGCCGCGGCGGCCACGTAGCGATCTCCCCCGAAGGGCCACTGCACCAGCAGCGTCTCGCGCAACCGGGTCGAGAATCCGGCCGCCGTCCGCACGGACGCGCCCTCCACGACCTTCTGAACGACGGGCAGGACGACGACGGGCATGGCGACCACCGCCGCCAGTCCGGCCGTAGTGGATCGGAAGACACCGGCGGCCAGCACACCGGCCCAGGCGCAGCCGACCACGAGGCCGAACCAGCTCGCACTCAATGAGAGCCAGTCTGCGGGAACTTGTGCGACCTCCCGTCCGTAGACGAGATAGAGCGCTTCGGCGTCGCAGCCCACCGTGAGGAAGGCCAGCATCAGCCCGGTGAGGGCGGCCACGAGCAGCTTGGCGGTCAGTACACCCAGCCTCCGGGGCACCGTGCCGCGGTCTGCGGCCAGGGCGGGGTGGCGGAATTCGTCTCCGAAGGCCAGCGCGCCGAGCAGTCCCGAACCGAGTGCCGCGGGCGGCAACGGAAGCTCCGCGGGCCAGGCGGCCAGCAGCCGCGCCTGTGGGGTGTGGCCCACGCGCGTCAGCAGTACGGCGGTCAGGGCGGAGACGATCAGTACGGCGGCACCGGTGAGGAATCCGGTGCTGATGCCGGTGGCGCGACGCAGTTCATAGCGCAGCGGGCGCAGGGGGCTGGGGGCGGAGCGGACGGAGATGGGGGGCGGCAGGGCGGGCAGGGTGTCGAAGCTGCGGGGCGCGGAACGGCGTGCGGAGCGCCGGGCGAAGGGCATGAAAGGCGCTTGCGGGGAGTCGGAGGCGGAGAGACCGGCGATTGGGGTGGGGCCGTCGTCGGTGTCGGCTCCCTCGGACCGCCGGAGCCCGCGGACGAGCGAGGCCGCCCGGGCAGCCGGTTCAGCGGCGGGATGCCGTGCAGCGGCACTCGGCTTCGCTGCCGCGCCCGGAGTGCCCGCAACCTGATGGTCGGCCGCCGTGGCGGCAGCACGGGGCGGGGGGCCGCTTTCGGAAGCCGGGATGCCGTCGTGAGGCGGCGCATCGGCCGGCCGGTACGGCGCGGAGGACGCCGGCCGTCCGGCCTCTTCAGAGCTATGGGGCGCGAGCGCGACGCCGGTCCGCAGGGTCCCGTTCGCCGCACATGCGTCCCCCGAGGCCTCCAGGTGTCCCGGGTTCGGCTCGTAGGCGGCGACGGTGGCCGGCTCCCCGCCCGAGGGTTCCTGGCCCGCCTGCCCCGAGATGCCGGGCGCCGCCTCGGGGCGCGTCCGCCGCGGAGTCGCAACTCCCGCCCCGGGCCCCATATCCCCTGTCTCGTCGGCGAGTTGGTGGACAAGAACGTTGTGCCGGTACGCAGTCTCGCCGACATGGGCGCAGCTACTTCCGTAAACGGAGAGCCGGTTGCCTTCCTCCTGTACGACCTCGACGGAGCGTTGCGCGGCTCGGGCCTCCCGCGTGAGCAGGCTGGCCAGACGGACGGCGTGTGGGCTGCGCACGGCCACCCGGGGTCGCAGCCGGGTACGGGCGAAGTCGGCGGCCTCCTGATCGGCCACGAGTGCGCCCCGTTCCAGGGTGACGACCCGGTCCGCGGTGCGAGCGGCCTCCTTGGGGTCGGTCGTCGTGGTCAGGACCGTGCCGCCCTGGTCCGCGTGTGCGCGCAGCATTCCGTACAGCCAACGGCTCTCGCGCCCGGAGAGCCCTTCGGCCGGGTCGTCGAGGACGAGAGTGTGCGGGTCCGCGAGGAGAGCGCAGGCCAGGCCCAGCCGCCGGTCCATGCCACGGGACAGGGTGCCGAGGCGTTCGTCGCGCAGACTGATCAGGCCGACCACCTCGAGCACCTCGTCGGCCCTCCGCACCGGAACACCGGCGGCCGCGCACAGCATGCGCAGGTGGCCACGGACCGTGCGGGCGGGGTGCCCCGGCACATCGCCCAGGAGGACGCCGACCTCACGCGAGGGGTGGGCGATGCGGTGCAGCGGACGGCCTCTGAAGTACGCGAGGCCACGGCCCTGTTCAAGCTCGAGCAGGAGCCTCAGCACCGTGGTCTTGCCCGCGCCCGGCGCACCGAGCAGCACGGTGACGCGGCCCGCGTGCGCTTCGAAGGAGACATCGTCGACGGCGGGCGGAAGCGCCTTGCGGGCGTTGCTGGTCAGTCCGAAGGCCTGGATCACCCGTAGCAAGGTAGCCCGCTATATCCGTTTTTTACGGACACCGCACAGTGGCATCCTCCATCCGGCCGCAGGGACCTGCCCCGGCCTGCCCGGGGTCCCTCCCCGCCGTCAGTGGCGAAGGCGGGCCGACGTCACACCTCGGGCCGCAGCATCGGCGGGTTGAGCAAGGTCGCACCGCCCGCCCGGAACAGCTGGGCGGGGCGGCCGCCCTGCCGCGTGGTGGTACCGCCGGTGGGCACCAGGAAGCCAGGCGTGCCCGTCACCTTCCGGTGGAAGTTCCTCGGGTCGAGCGCCACGCCCCACACCGCTTCGTAGACGCGGCGGAGCTCGCCGACCGTGAACTCGGTGGGGCAGAACGCGGTCGCGAGAGACGAGTACTCGATCTTGGAACGGGCCCGTTCGACGCCGTCCGCGAGGATCTGGGCATGGTCGAAGGCCAGCGGTGCGACCGGTTCACCGTCACGGCCGTACCCGCCGTGCTCGAGCAGTTCCTCGACGGGCGCCCACCGGGCATTGCTGGCGTCCCCGCCCGCTCGCGGAGCCGGCAGGTCCGGGGCGAGCGCCAGGTGCGCGACGCTCACGACGCGCATCCGGGGGTCGCGCTTGGGGTCTCCGTACGTGGCGAGCTGTTCCAGGTGAGCGCCGTTGTCATAGGCCGGAGCCGAGGGGTCGTGGGCCCGCAGTCCGGTCTCCTCGGCCAGCTCGCGCGCCGCGGCCTGGGTGAGATCCTCGTCCTCCCGCACGAAGCCGCCCGGGAGGGCCCACCGCCCCTGGAACGGCGCCTCGCCCCTGCGCACCGCCAGCGCACACAGGGCATGGCGGCGCACGGTCAGCACGACCAGGTCCACGGTGACGGCGAAGGGCGGAAAGGCTGACGGGTCGTAGGGCATGCGGCGATCATAGTCGTCTTCCTGACGATAAACACTCCCTTCGTCGGCCGCTTCGATGGCTGATCCACTCCGGTATCGCACGGCCGTCGCCGTTCTCCCGGACCGCCGTCCGGAACCCTGTCGTGCGAGGTCACACTCCCAATTGCAGCCCGTCGGCCGCTTCCTCAACCATGGCGAGACCGAGCCGACCGACCCGTACGGAGAAGGGCGCGCCGGCGACTCGTAGCCCCATCAGGCCGATCTCCCCGAGGGGCGCGCTGCGCAGGGGGCGCAGCGTGACGGTTCGGGCCGGGGCGTCGGGCCGAACGCCGGCCAGGGTGGTCACCAGCAGGACGCCGGCCGCCGCCGCGGTGGCGGCGGGGCGGCAGGCGGCCGGATGGGGAAGGGGGGCTCGCCCGTCACCCCGCTGCTCCCCCGCGTACATCTCAGGAAGGCGGTGTCCGAAGGCCTCGGCCGCAGCCAGTACGCCCCGCAGCAGTGCAGCGCCCTCCTTCTCGTAGCCCGCGGCGGCCAGACCGGCGACGGCGATCGCCGTTTCGTGGACCCGGACGGCACCACTGCGGTGGCCGAAGGGGTTGTAGCCGGCCTCCTTGGCGCCGAGGCCACGCAGGCCCCAGCCCGAGTCCATGAGAGGGCTGCCCAGGAGACGGGCGAGGCGTTCGGTCTGCACCCTGTCCAACAGCCCGGGAGCGTGGACGCCACCGCCCAGCAAACCGGTGTCGAGGAGGTGGACGGCCGTCGCGCAGAGGTGGGGCAGCGGTCGCCCGTCCGCGGTTCGGGCGGCCGCGGGCCGGCCCCCGCCGGGGTCGTCGATCCAGAAGTCACGCCGAAAGGTGGCGCGCAGCTTCCGGGCCCACTCCCGCAGTCCGTCACCGCCCGGTCTGGCGCAGGCGTCGAGCAGGTCGGCGCCGAGCAGTGCGGCCCGGTGGGCGTGGGCCTGTGTCTCGCAGCGAACGGGACCACCGGGCTGGGGCTCGCTCAGATATGGCCCTTCGCCGACCGTGGTACGCAGCCAGGTCAGGCAGCGCTCGGCCGCCGGCAGCAGTTCCTCCGTCTCTTGATCGGGCAGGCCCCACCGGCGGGCCTCCGCGAGGAGCACCGGGAAGAGCAGGGTGGCCTCGGTCCCCGTGCAGCCCGGCGGAAGGTGCGTGCCCGCGTCCCGCCGGGGGCCGGGGATCATGCCGCACCGTGGTCCGGGGCCGGTGACCTGGGTCCGGGCCAGCGTGCGCAGCGTGCCCGAGGTCAGACGGGTACCGAGAGGCAGTGTCATGCGGGCCGCGGCGAGCGCCTCCGCCGGAGCCAGGCCGCAGCGCCACGGCGCCCCTGCCGCGAGATGGGTGTCCGCGGGGTGTGCGGGATCCCGCACCAGCAGGGCCTGAAGATCCTCGACGCTCCTCGCAAGGAGCGCCCGGACACGCGGATCGTCGCCCGTCGCGTGTGCCGGAGCCAGTGGACTGGTAGCCGCCCGGCCCACGGCTCGGACCGGCCCCACATCGTCCAGGCGGGCTCTCAGCTCCACGCGGACCGTGCCGCCGGGGGGCACGTCGAATTCCCAGCGCAGCAGGCCCGCGGAGGCGATCGCGTCGGCCGGGGGCGGGTCGGCGGTGACGCACGAGGCGCCGGTGGCACAGGACCACCGCAGACCGCAGTCGTGGACACTGGCGGGAAGTTCGGGCCCCACGGTGCCGGACGCGATCGCCCCCAGGTCGGCCAGGTCGGTGCCGAGGGCCACCTCGACCGGGAGGCGTAGCGGCCGGGCGGCGGCACTGTGCAGCGTGATCCACTCCGTGCCGTCGGCGGAACGCGTCCGCTCGACGACGATGTCCGGGTCCGGGCCTCCGTGTGGTGTGACGCGGAGGGTTCCGACGAAAAGGGCCCGGTCGGCGGAGGTCATCCGGGCCTGGACCGCCAGTGGTTCGCGTCCCGCCACCCGCACCTGGCAACGGGAAAGGATGCGCCGGCCCGCGTGGTAGATCCCCTCCAGCCCGCGCCCCGTCAGCTGCCCTTGATCCGTCGAGATGGCGAGGCCCGGCAGGGCGACGCAGATCATCGCCGTGTGGGCGGGGGGCAGGCCGACAGAACCGGGCTGGTTCGACGTCCCCGGTGGAGGTCCGGCACCTCTGGACGAAGGCGGCGGTGGGCGCCGCGCCGCGCCGGCCGGCAAGGAGGACGGGAAGAGGGACGTGCCGTGGATGCACTTGTCGGCGGACAGACCAGGGCTTCCTTCGGGCCCCGTGGTCCGCGCGCCCTGGGCCGGCACCGGGGGGCTGTCGCTGGAGCGTTCGTCGGCGGCGGAGGGCGGAGTCGGCTGATGCATGCGTGACTTCTTCTGCTCTCTGTGCGCCTCGGGCCTGGTCGAGGCCGGGTGGAAGGCTCCGGCAGGGCGGGTGTGCTGCGGCGGCACGCCCGTGCAGGCGTTCCGCCACTCAGGTGAACGGGGCGGCACTCCGCCAGGTCACGCCCCTGGGCCGCGGGCAGCCCCGAATGGAGGCCGGATCCGGATACTCCCGGCCGCCTCAGGGGCATGCCGCGCCGATTTCGGAGGCACGAGGGACCGCACGCGTTCAGCGGGCAGGGCAACGCGGGGCAGGACGGAGCGTCGGCGTGACTGCGGTCCTCGTCGGCGGCCCACAGAGGCCCCCCGTCCCTCCTGCACGGCGACACGGCCGTCGGCGTCACCCCTTCTCCGTGATGTCGCCGCCGTCGGACCGCCGGCCTTCCGGGTAATCACCGACGCGGCGCGTGGAAGCCCTCCCCACCGGGCGCGTGCGGGCTCCTCCTCGGCCCGGCGCGGCAGGACGCGTGGGGTGCGGCCTCGATGTGCGAGCACGAAGTTCGTTCGCTCCACGCGCGCGGCGTTCCGGCTCCCGGCCTTCCTCCACCTCTGCCGCAACCTGTGTGTGGTCCACGCCGGCGCCGGCGGGACGGACCCGGCGACGCCTACGAGCAGTCGGAGGCGCGGACGTCGGCACGAGTCCCGGTGCGCAGGCGGCTCGGCTGTGCGGGACTGCCGGGTCCACTTCGTCGGTGCGGCTCGCATGCTCGGCTTCGCCGGGGCCGCCGGCGTCGTTCGATGCGCCGCCGCAGTTTCCTTCCCCGGGGCAGTGCCCTGGGTCGGGGCAGTACTCCTGGCCGGAGCAGCGACCTTGGTCGGGGCAGCTTCCGTAGCCGGGGTGGTTCTCCGCCCCCGGACAGCGGAGGTCGGCAGGCCCGTCGTCCTTCCCAGTTCCGCGAGGGCGTGCAGGAACCTCCGTACCGCCCGTACCCCGCGGGCCGTCGAAGCCCTCGGGCTCCTCGCCGTCCTGGGCCGTCGGCGCACTGCCCGGCCTCTCCGCCGCCGTCTGCTGCCCGTGTCCCTCACGCTCGACGCGCAGGCAGCGTCGTACCGACTCGGGGTCGAGGCCTTCGTTGCAGGCCTGGTGCAGGAGGCGGGCGAAGAGATAGTCCGGGTCCGCGCCCAGGGCCATGGCGAGGGCCTCCCTCGCCTCGAGGTCATCGCCGCTGGACCAGGCGACCCAGCCGGCGAGGGTGAGGGGGGCCGCCGCGTGCTCGCCGTAGGGTCCGACGCAACGCCGCGCCAGCGCCCGCCAGAGACGCAGGGCGGGGGCCGCCTCGTCGCCCTCCATCCACTGCGCCGACCGGTCACGCGTCACACGGTCCTGGAGGCCGAGGATCAGAGCCGCGGCCTCGTCGAATCCCAGCAGTTCGTCGTCTCGGTGGTCCGCCAGGAGAACACCCGACACGACGGGCGCTTCGGCGAGGCGGCGCATGACACGTCGGGCCAGCTCGAGCGTCTCCTCGGCCACCGCCGGACGGCTCGCCTCGTCGAGAATCCTGGGGACGAGCGCCATGCCGGCGGTGTCCAGGGCGACCTCCTGTTCCAGTGCGGCACCGGTCTCCAGGGGCAACAGCCGAGCCCGCAACTCGCGCAAGGTGCCTCGGACCTGGATCCCCGCGTAGGTCGCGGCCGCGGCCAGCACCGAGGTGCCGGGCAGCCCCATCGGTACGCCCTCGACCGGGCAGCAGCCCTTGCCCCCGCAGCAGTACGACCAGAACCGGCCGTCGGAAATGCAAAGCGCCTCGATCACGGGGACATCGAGGCGTCCGCATTCGAGACGTAGTCGGTGAGCCAGTGACTGCAGCCGTTCCATGACCTGACGGCCGGTCTCCCCCTTCGCCGGCTCCTGGCAGAGGTAGGCGACCATGTTCGCGGGGCGGGTACCTCGCCGTTCGCTGCCCTTGACGAGCCCTTGTGCCAGTTGCTGGGCGACGGCTCCCCAGTCGTCCGGGTTCGCGGGAATGCCGAGCCGGGCGCGGCCTCCGAACCGGCCCCGTCCGTCCCGGTCGTGCAGGGCGACCAGGACGATGCTGTCCTCCGGCCGGTACCCGAGCAGGTAGGGCAGGGCGTCGGCCAGCTCCCCCGGAGTGCGCAGGGTGACCTGGTGGTCGGCGGCCCTTGCGCCATGCTCAGCGGTTCCGCCGTACATCGTGTGGCTGACGTAGGCCGAGTGTTCGGCGTTCGCCGACAGCCCCTCGTACGGCGCGCTTCCGCCCCGTCCTGCCTCCCCGTCCCGTCCCGTGATGTCGCCGTTTTCGGAGGATCCAGTCGTTTCGCTGTGATTCGTCATGCGCAGACGATCTCGCGGATCATGAAATTCCGCTTGGCCTGTGGATAAGTCCGATCAGGGGCACGTCAGACATCCGGAGTCGGTGGCTGCAGCGCCGCCGGAGTGCACCCCGCTCCGACCCGTCCCTGACCGGATTGTCAGTGCCGTCCTGTTGTATGGGGGCATGGAGCACACGAGCAACACGGATCTCCGGGCGGACGCCGACACCGTCCTCGCTCGCCTGGTCGGCGACGCCACGGGCAGGGCCCGGCTGCGTGAGGACCAGTGGCGGGCGATCGAGGCGCTGGTCGCGGACCGGCGCAGGGCCCTCGTGGTGCAGCGCACGGGATGGGGCAAGTCCGCTGTCTACTTCGTGGCGACCTCTCTGCTCCGGGCCCGCGGTGCCGGCCCCACGGTGATCGTCTCTCCGCTGCTCGCGCTGATGCGCAACCAGGTCGAGGCCGCGGCCCGGGCCGGTATCCACGCACGGACCATCAACTCCTCGAACATTGAGGAGTGGGACACCGTGCAGGCCGAGATCGCCGCCGGCGAGGTCGACGTCCTGCTGGTCAGCCCGGAACGGCTCAACAATCCGGACTTCCGTGACGAGGTACTGCCCGCGCTGGCCGCCGCGACCGGACTGCTCGTCGTCGACGAGGCCCACTGCATCTCCGACTGGGGCCACGACTTCCGCCCGGACTACCGCCGCCTGCGGACGATGCTCAACGATCTCCCGCCGGGCGTACCGGTGCTCGCGACGACCGCGACCGCGAACGCGCGCGTGACGGCCGATGTCGCCGAGCAGCTCGGCACCGGCGGCACCTCGGACGCCCTCGTGCTGCGCGGCCCGTTGGACCGCGAGAGCCTCAGCCTGAACGTGCTGCGGCTGCCCGACGCCGCGCACCGGATGGCGTGGCTCGCCGACCATTTCGACGATCTCCCCGGCTCCGGGATCGTCTACACGCTCACCGTCGCCGCGGCGGAGGAGGTCACCGCCTTCCTCCGGCAGCGCGGCCACATTGTCGCCTCGTACACCGGGCGCACGGAGAACGCCGACCGGCAGCAGGCCGAGGAGGATCTGCTGGCCAACAAGGTCAAGGCACTGGTCGCCACCTCAGCGCTCGGCATGGGCTTCGACAAGCCCGACCTGGGGTTCGTCGTGCACCTGGGCTCGCCCTCCTCCCCCATCGCGTACTACCAGCAGGTCGGCCGCGCGGGACGCGGGGTCGAGCACGCGGAGGTGCTCCTGCTGCCGGGTAAGGAGGACGAGGCGATCTGGGAGTACTTCGCGTCGCTCGCCTTCCCGTCGGAGGATCTGGTGCGCCGCACACTGGATGTCCTCGGGCGCGCGGAGCGGCCGGTGTCGCTGCCCGCCCTTGAGCCGCTGGTGGAGCTGCGCCGCTCCCGCCTGGAGACCATGCTCAAGGTCCTCGACGTGGACGGGGCGGTCAAGCGGGTCAAGGGCGGCTGGCTGGCCACCGGGCAGCCGTGGAGGTACGAGGCCGAGCGGTACGAGTGGGTCGCCCGGCAGCGCAAGACCGAGCAGGAGGCGATGCGCCGGTACGCGTCGACGACCGACTGCCGGATGGAGTTCCTTCAACGCCAGCTGGACGACGAAGGCGCCAAGCCCTGCGGACGCTGCGACAACTGCGCGGGAGCGCGTTACGCCGCCGAGACGTCCACGGCCGCACTGGACGCCGCGCGGGTGGACCTGGGTCGCGCGGGCGTCGAGGTGGAGCCCCGCCGGATGTGGCCGACCGGCCTCCCGGCGATCGGAGTGGAGCTCAAGGGGCGCATTCCGGCGGGTGAACAGGCGACGACCGGGCGGGCGTTGGGGCGTCTCTCGGACATCGGATGGGGCAACCGGCTCCGCCCCATGCTCACCGCCCAGGCTTTGGACGAGCCGGTTCCGGACGACGTGGCGAGGGCTGTGGTGGGCGTGTTGGCCGACTGGGCGAAGGGTCCCGGCGGTTGGGCCTCCGCCGCGGCCGAAGCCTCGCCGCGCCCGGTCGGCGTGGTCACCATCGCCTCACGCACCCGACCGCGGTTGATCCACTCGCTGGGCGCACACATCGCGGAGGTCGGCCGGCTTCCGTTCCTGGGCTCGGTGGAGTACACCGCCGACGCCTCACCGATCTCCCGGAGCAACAGCGCCCAACGCCTCAAGGCGCTCCACGGCATGCTGGAGGTGCCGCCCGCGCTCGCCGCCACGCTCACCGAGGCCCGGGGACCCGTTCTGCTCGTGGACGACTACACCGAGACGGGCTGGACCCTCGCGGTCGCGGCCCGGATGCTGCGCCGAGCAGGCGCGCAAGGGGTGTTGCCTCTGGTGCTGGCGGTGCAAGGCTGATCACAGGGGGCGACCGCGACAGTGCTCCGAGGCGTGGGACTGTGGACTCACGTGTCCCTCCCCGAATCACTGGGTAAGGATATAAGTCACTCATCGTCACATAACGGTCGGTGGCCCCAATTGCTCGTTGCCGCATCCAAGTTCGACAGGAAGAATTGAGTTCCGCTCCCCGCACGGCTTGCCCGTAGTCCGGTAGGGCTCTGCTGCGGCGTGCGCTTCCCCGAACCCGACCCGCCCGCAGTGTGGGCCGTAGCCGAAGGGAGGATCGTGACCTTCGGATTCGCTCCGTCCTCGGCGGCATCGTTGTCGACGTCCACGTCCGCCGCCTCCGCCACCCGCTTGCTCGAGCCTGCTGAATGGGCAGCGGCCGGCATCCCGCTGCTGCGCAACCCGAGGGAAGTCGTCAGCGGGCTGCACTCACGGCACCGTCCACGGCCGACTACGGCGATCGTAGCCGTGCTGGACTCGGACGAACGGGTGTGCGCCAGCGCCTCGTTCACCCGGCGTCAGGCATCGTCCGACGGCTGGATGTTCCGCAACGCCCTGCTCGCCCAACTGCGCCGCGTCATCCCGCACGACCTGCGGCTGCGCACACCCGTACGCACCGCTGTGCTGCTCTACTGCCGTGAGGGCGACGCACGCTGGACGGAGGAGGACGGGGCGTGGATGTGGGGTCTGCGGGACGCGTGCACGTTGCACGGGTTGCGCTGTGGGGCGTACATCACTCTCACCCGGGACGGCTGGCAGGTCCTCGGCGAGGGGCGCGGAGGCCGTCGGCCGCACGCGGATTCGACTCCGGAACCCTTCGCCCTGTCGGAGGCCCCGCCGCCGCTGCCCCGGACCGGTGGCGCCGCGTCGGAGGTGCTGCGTCGCGCGGCCGCCCGCTGAGAGACGATCGGCCGCCCGAGGGACCCGCCGGGACGTCGGCCTCGGGCGGCGCGAGCCTCCCGGGCCTGACGTGCGTCGTCGCACCGCGTGCCGAACAGCCCGCGAGCCACGCACGTCCCGGCTGCTCACCGAGACCGTCACTCGCCGCCCAGTGCCGCCGGTCGCCGCCGGTCGCTCCGGGTAGCGGCCGACGACGTGTCCCTCGAGTCGCTCCGCGCCAGAAGGCACCGGGGCGGCGGCTCGGGTTGCACCGAGACGCGCGCGCAGGGCTCCCGACCGCCCGCCGCCGGGAGCCGTCCGTCCGCACATGCGGCGGGCAGTAGCGCGAGGGCATACCGCAGAGGCGCCGCAGCAGCGACGCCTCCATGGTCCCGGCCGCCTCTCGGCTCACCGGAGCCGACTCAGACGCCCGCGCCCAACACCGCGCCGATCTGCTGCGGGTCGCCACACACGATCAGCAGCGCGGCAGCCCTGGCACGGGCCAGCGGCAGAGCGGTGGCGGTCACGGTGTCGGGACCGCCGTTGACGGCGACCACGACGACGGGACGCACACCCGCCCGGTCCAGTGCTGCGGCATCGGCGTAGAAGACGTCGTCTCCCGCGTCATGCTGCGCCCAGTAGGGCGCCTCGCCGAAGGACAGTTCGTGTGTGGCCCAGGGGTGCTGTTCGCCGGTGGTGATCACCAGCACTTCCCCCGGGGCGCGGCCCGAGTCCAGGAGGAGGTCGAGGGCCTCCTCTGCGGCGTCCAGCGCACCCTCGGCCGAGGCCGGGACCAACTGGACCTGGGGAGTCACCGAAGCGGGCGCGGTGACGGGGGGAGCCGCCGGGGCCGAGGGCCCTGGCGTGCCGGCCACGTCGCGCGGCGCGCGTTGCGCCGGCGGCGTGGGCCGAAGGGGGCCGGGACGACCGGGACGCGACGGAGCCGCGGGACGGGGTCCGGGTACGGGTCGGGGGGTCGGCGCTGTGCGGCCACTGGCCGGAGTGGCGCGGGGACCCTGGGCACTCTCGTGAATCTGAGGCTCCTCGGGAATGAGAGGCATGAGCTGTCGTCTATCAATCGTTGGTGCGGCGAGCGCCAGCGGGTGGCGCATCGGTGCGGCCGGAACCGTCAGAACTCGAAGCCGAGTTGGCCTTCGACCCCCGGAGCGCTTCCGTTCGCCCAGCTGCGGGCCTTCTTGAGGTGCCGCCACTGGGGCAGCGCATCAAGATACGCCCACGACAACCGGTGGAACGGAGTGGGGCCCCGCTCCTCCAGTGCGGCCTTGTGCACAGGCGACGGATACCCGGCGTTGTCCGCAAAGGCGAAGTCTGCATGGTCGATACCCAGTTCGGCCATCATTTTGTCGCGCTGGACCTTGGCGATCACCGAGGCCGCCGCGACCGCCACGCAGGACTGATCGCCCTTGATCACCGTACGGACCTTCCACGGGGCGCCGAGATAGTCATGCTTCCCGTCGAGGATCACCGCGTCCGGGCGGATCGGGAGGGCCTCCAGGGCCCGCCCGGCGGCGAGCCGCAGCGCGGCGGTCATCCCCAGGTCGTCGATCTCCTCCGGAGAGGCATGACCCAGGGCGTGGGAGGTCACCCACGTCAGCAGCTCCTCGGCGAGTGCGGTACGCCGCTTGACGGTGAGCAGCTTGGAATCGGTGAGCCCTGCGGGAGGCCGACGGAGTCCGGTGACCGCCGCGCAGACGGTGACAGGTCCGGCCCACGCACCGCGGCCCACCTCGTCGACTCCGGCAATGACCTTCGCTCCGGTCGTGGCGCGGAGGGAGCGCTCGACGGTATGAGTAGGTGGTTCGTACGGCATGGCGCCCTTAGATTACGCCGCCGGGATCCCTTCGCGACACCCCGGCCGGCACCGGTCCTTCACCGGACTGCCGCATGGGCACCGGAACCGCGCTCAGGGCACCGTCGGCCGCAGCAGCGGCAGCATCAGCCGGTCGATCATCTCATCGAGATCATGATCATTCCATTCGCATCCGCACATTTTTGATCGATACATCATCATGGCCGGAATGACATCCAGGACATAGGCGTTCCCCGCGTCGGGCCGCACCTCACCCCTCTCGATTCCGCGGTTGACAACCTCACGAAGGAGCTTGACGGTCGGCTCCACGACCCCCTCGAAGATGAGCGTATGGAAGCGCTCACCTTGGAGTGGATCGCATTCGTGAATGATTGATCGCAACGCGAATCCGGGGCGGGAGAACATCGCGTCACGTGCGCCGCGACACAATGCGACCAGGTCCTCACGCACGCTCCCCAGATCCGGGGCGGCGTCCAGCCGGGGCAGCCCGGCGCGCAGGGCGTCCGCCACGAGCGCCTCCTTGGACGGCCAGCGGCGGTAGACAGCGGCCTTGCCGGTCTGGGCGCCGGCGGCCACCCCCTCCATCGTGAGGCCGTTCCAGCCGACGGTGCCCAACTGCTCCAGCGTGGCATCGAGAATCGCACGTTCGAGCACGGCGCCGCGCCGGCGGGGAGAGGGCGCCCGAGAGGGGGCGGCCGTCCAGCGCGAAGTAACCATCCGAGTGTCTCCAGCGAGCAGAGGGAGCGGGGATCAAGGAGCGGCGCGAGGCTCTGCGCGACCGCGACGGGGGACACGCCGGGAGGCGACGCCGCGAGTGAACGCTTGCGTTCACTACAGAGGACTCACTACCGTTGACGGGCCAGTGAACGCCAGCGTTCACTAACGCCCTTGTGGGGGACTCATAGTGACAACCTCTCAGCTGACTCAGAACCAGAAACCGGGGACCGCCCGCCGGGAGGGGCACCCCGGCATCGCGCTCACCGTGATCGCGGCCTGCCAACTCATGGTGGTACTCGACGCGACGATTGTGAACATCGCGCTCCCGCACATTCAAGACGCGCTCAAGTTCAGTACCACCGATCTCACCTGGGTGGTCAGCGCCTACACGCTCACCTTCGGCGGTCTGCTGCTGCTCGGCGCTCGCGCCGGTGACATCCTCGGCAGGCGCCGCGTGTTCATGGCAGGCATCCTTCTCTTCACCTTCGCCTCGCTCCTGGGCGGCCTGGCCCAGGAGCCCTGGCAGCTGCTCGCCGCACGCGCCCTGCAAGGCGTAGGAGGCGCCATCGCCTCGCCCACCTCGCTGGCGCTCATCACCACCACGTTTCCCGAGGGTCCGGAGCGGAACCGGGCGTTCGGCGTCTTCGCCGCGGTCTCCGCGGGCGGTGGCGCCATCGGTCTGCTCGCGGGCGGCATGCTCACCGAGTGGCTCGACTGGCGCTGGGTACTGTTCGTCAACGTGCCCATCGGGGTGCTCATCGCCTTCCTCGCGCCGCTCTACATCAACGAGTCCGAACGCCACCCCGGGCGCTTCGACATAGCCGGCGCGCTGACCTCGACAGTCGGCATGGCCTCCCTGGTCTATGCCTTCATCCGCGCGGCGGAGGAAGGGTGGCGGGACGGTCTGACACTCGGCGCCTTCGCAGCCGCGCTGATCCTGCTGGTCGCCTTCGTGTTCACGGAGAGGCGGGCCAAGGAGCCGATCACCCCGCTGAAGATGTTCGCCGACCGCAACCGCTCCGGCACCTACGTGATCATGCTGAGCCTCGCCGCGGCCATGTTCGGCATGTTCTTCTACATCGTGCTCTTCGTACAGAACGTGCTGGGGTACAGCCCGATCAAGGCCGGCCTCGCCTTCCTCCCCGTCACCTTCGCCATCGCGGCGGGCGCGGGTCTGTCGCAGCGTTTCCTGCCCACTGCCGGCCCCAAGCCGTTCATGCTCGCCGGTTCGGCGCTGGTCACGCTCGGCCTCACCTGGCAGGCCTTCATCAGCCCGGACAGCTCCTACGTCGGCGGGGTGCTCGGACCGATGGTGATCTTCGGCTTCGGCATGGGGCTGAACTTCGTGACGGTGACGGTCACCGCCGTCTCGGGTGTCGCCCCGCACGAAGCCGGCGCCGCGTCCGGCCTGCTCAACGCCACGCAGCAGGTGGGAGGTTCGCTCGGCCTGTCCATTCTGACGACCGTCTTCGGTTCGGCCAGCAAGGACGAGGCGGAGAAACAAGTGCCGAAGTTCCTCGCCGGCGGATCTCCGGAGCAGAAGGCCGAGTTCGCCAAGACGCACCAGTTGCCGGCCTCCTGGGGGCACGAGGTACTCGCGCACGGCATCTCGACGGCCTTCGTCCCGGCAGCGGCGATGGCCGTACTCGCTCTGGTGACGGCCTGGTTCGTCATCCGCGTCCAGAAGAGCGACCTCGAGGCGTTGTCCGGAACGGCGAGCCCCACGGTGGGCTGACAGGACGGCGCCACCGGCCGACCCGGAAGCACCACCGCACTCCGCGGTGCGGACGCGTCCAGCGCTTCCGGGTCGGCCCACCAGGCCCCTCAGAACCGACAGCATGATCCCCAACCGGACGAACGGCACGCCCACCCCCTACGTCGGTCCCACGGCCACCGCCCGATCTGCACGCGAACGGCGCACAGCGGATGTCGGAACAACGCACGGCCGGTCACTCAGAGTTCCCATCGGACACCGAGAGTTCCCATCCGGCGGGAAAAGGCGACAGGGGCCCCGGTCACACGGGCGGCAAGACCCATCCCGGCAGCGCTTCCAACTGATACGCCCACGCCTCGGGAGGCATCCCCGCCTTGCCGGACGCCAGTATTCCGCCCACGATGGCGCAGGTCGTGTCCACATCGCCGCCGACCTGCGCCGTCGTCCAGAACGCCGCCTCGTAGTCACCCAGGGCACGAGCGGCCGACCAGATCGCGAACGGGACGGTGTCATGCGCCGAGGTACGCCTCCCGCAGCCCAGCACCGCCGCGACGGTGGCCGCGTCGGCGTAGTCGAGCATGTCCCTGGCGCGCCGCAGTCCGGCGCCTACGGCGCTCTTCGGGACGAGCGCGATGACGCCGTCCAGCAACGCCTCCGCGCCGGGCGGACCTCCGGGTGCGCCGGCGAGCGCGGCGGCCGCGGCGACGGCCATGGCGCCGACCACGGCCTCGCGGTGCTGATGCGTGGGGTAGGCGGAGATCTCGGCCTGATGGGTCGCCTGCTCGGGGTCGTCCGCGTACCAGGCCCCCAAGGGGGCGACCCGCATCGCGGCGCCGTTGCCCCAGGACCCCTGTCCGTTGAACAGGGCGGCCGACAGCTCACGCCAGTCGGCGCCCTCCCTGACCAGCCGCAGCAGCCGGTTGACCGCAGGACCATATCCGCGGTCGAAGTCGTGGTGGTGTGCGAAGGAGTGGGCCAGCGCGTCCTGGTCGATGCGGTCGTGAGCGGCGAGAACGGCCACGACGGAGCAGGCCATCTCCGTGTCGTCGGTCCACTGCCAGGGCCCGGGCGGCAGCTCGCGGCGTTGGAGCAGCGGATAGTTCACCGGCACGAAGAACTGTGAGCCCAGCGCGTCGCCCACGGCGAGTCCGCGCAGGCTGGCCAGGGCGCGCTCCAGGCGCCGGGCGGGAGAGGAGTCAGCGGTCATCGCTCCCCCACTCTATCCGGTGATCCCGTACGGTTCCGGGTCTCGCCAGCGCTTGAAGGGCCGGTCGAGCGTGTACCTGTCGTCGTCCCCGAGAACGAGCATCCGCATCTCGGCGTTCCCCGGATTGGCGAGGGACTCGAATTCGGCGACCGTCCAGTGGAACCAGCGCATGCAGAACAGCCGCATCGCCAGACCATGGGTCACGATGAGCACGTTCGGCGGGTGGTCGGGGGCCTCAAAACTGCGGAAGAGGCTCTCCAGGAAGCCGCCGACCCGGTCGTAGACGTCGGCGCCGCTCTCACCCTGCGCGAAACGGTAGAAGAAGTGCCCGTAAGCGTCCCGGTAGGTCTTCTGCAGTCGTACGTCGTCGCGGTCCTGCCAGTTTCCCCAGTCCTGCTCGCGCAGCCGGGGCTCCTCGCGCACCCGCATACGTTCCGGATCCAGGTGGAAGGCCCGCAGCGTCTCGTGCGTACGCCGGTAGGGGGAGACGTACACGCTGACGGGCTCGCGGCCGAACACCTCCCGCACGTGCTTTCCCGTCTCCTCGGCCTGCCGCCACCCCCGCTCCGTCAGGGCCAGTGCGTGGTCGGGTTCACGCTCGTAGACGGTGTCATCAACATTGCCCGTTGACTCCCCGTGCCGGACAAGGACGATGCGCCGTGGTCGTGCCATGCCAAAACCCTAGATCGGGTGACGGCCGATCGAGCACTCGTAGGGCCTCCATACGGCGTAGGTCACACAAATCCCGCAACAGAAGTCACACAACAGTGCATGATCGGCTAGTGCGGCAGCGAGTCCGGTTTTCAAACCGTCCAGGTCGATTCGAGTTCTACGATGTCGCCGGTGAGGGAGGCGATGTCCGTCTCCGTCTGGGCACGCAGCGCGAGCCGCTCCACACGTTCGGTGCGGTACTTTCCGTGTTCGGCCGCCGAGCGCCACATCGAGAGCACCATGAACTCGTGCCCGGGCGCCTCCGCGAACAGCCCCCGGATCATGCCGGGCGAGCCCGCCATGGCGGGGTTCCACACCTTCTCCTGCATGAGGGTGAAGTGCTCCGCCCGTTCCTCGTGGACCCGGCACAGCGCCACCCGCAGCAGGTCGGAGTCGGTGAACCGGGGTTCGAAGCCCGTCTTCACGTCGAAGCGGTAGTCGAACAAACGTACCTGGACGTCCTTGAACGTGCCCGACTGCGCCGCCGCCAGTCGATCATGGGAACGCGCCATGAAGGAGTCGTAGAAGGCACGACTCTCCCAGAACGTGAAGACATGCGCGACGGAGGGCCGCCCTCTGCTCCAGCCCCCGCCCTGCCCCCGGAACCCCGGCTCCCCCAGAAGCCCCGCCCACTTTCGCTGTCCCCGTTCGAAACCGCGGCGGTCCACCACGGTGCAGCGAATCCACTTGACCAGCACCGCGCCATGGTAAGGCCAGTCGGCGTGGCGTTGGTCACCCTCGTTCACGAAGCAGCGCTGCGATGCTGCGCGTGCGCGTGGCAGGATGGACAACCGACCCTCAGGATCGGCCAGTTCGGGGCGATGTCAGACAGGGATACGGGGAGGGGAATTCCGGTGAGCGGTCTCAACAAGGGAATCCGCAAAGTCGAGATGGCTCTGAAGTGGGACCCGAGTCCGACGGGGCAGCCACCCACCGACCTGGACATCGTGGCCGCGACCTACCTGGCCGACGATGCGCATGGCGCCCCGGCCTATGTGGTCCACTTCGACAGTCGCTCGCCCGACGGCACGATCTACCTCAACCGGGACAGCAAGGACGGCAAGGGCTTCGGCTGGGACGAGGTGATGACGCTGGAACTCGATCGCCTGGACGCGCGTTACGCGCGCGTGGTCGTCGGCGTCGTCATCCAGCAGAGTCAGGCGCACAGGACCTTCGTCGATGTGCTCAACCCCGCCTTCCGGATACGAGAGGGCTACACCGTTCTGGACGAGGACGACTTCGCCGACGTCCTCGGTGCGACCGCGGCGACGGTCGGGGAGTTCCTGCGCGAGTCGTCCGACGGGTGGTCGTTCCGCTCCGGCGTCCAGGGCTTCGAGGACGACCCGGCGACGTTCACGAGGATCATGGGACAGGTGCGCCGCTCCTGAAGTCGAGGAGGGCACCACCCGCTCGATAACGGATGGTGCCCCCGAAGAGACCGAGGGCGGTGGAACCGGGAATCGGCTCCACCGCCCTGTGTCGGCTCATCGCGACGTCAAGATCGTCGCGACCCGACCGGCACGGCTGGGATCAGCTGCAACCGCTGGTCGAACCGCAGCCCTCGCAGATGTAGCAGGATCCGGCTCGCTGCATCTTCGTACCGCAGGAGAAGCACAGCGGAGCGTCGGCCTGGATGCCCATCTGCATCTCCACCAGCTCGGCACTGGTGTGGACCTGCTTCGGGGCGGGCGCGGCCACCTCGATGTCGGCCTTGGGGGTGGCGACGGCCTTCAGGTCGGTCTGGCGCGGGGCCGACTGGGCGAGGCCCTCGACGTCCACGTCCTCCTCCTCGAAGGTCGGCTCGTACGAACCGGTCTCCAGGTGGCGCTGACGCTCCTCGGCGGAGTGGATGCCGAGCGCGGAGCGCGTCTCGAAGGGCAGGAAGTCGAGCGCCAGGCGACGGAAGATGTAGTCGACGATCGACTGTGCCATCCGCACGTCCGGGTCGTCGGTCATGCCGGCCGGCTCGAAGCGCATGTTCGTGAACTTCGAGACGTACGTCTCGAGCGGCACGCCGTACTGGAGCCCGACGGAGACCGCGATGGAGAACGCGTCCATCATTCCGGCGAGGGTCGAGCCCTGCTTGGACATCTTCAGGAAGACCTCGCCGAGACCGTCGTCCGGGTAGGAGTTGGCGGTCATGTAGCCCTCGGCGCCACCGACCGTGAACGAGGTCGTGATGCCAGGACGGCCCTTGGGCAGACGCTTGCGCACCGGGCGGTACTCGATGACCTTCTCGACCGCGGTGCGGATGGTCTCCTCGGCCTTCTGGGTGACCTCGGTCTTCTCCTTCTCCTTCGTCTTCGCGGAGAGGGGCTGGCCGACCTTGCAGTTGTCGCGGTAGATCGCGAGCGCCTTGACGCCGAGCTTCCAGGCCTCGAAGTAGATCTCCTCGACCTCCTCGACGGTCGCCGTCTCCGGCATGTTGACCGTCTTGGAGATGGCGCCGGAGATCCAGGGCTGGATCGCGGCCATCATGCGGACGTGGCCCATCGGGGAGATGGCGCGCTCGCCCATGGCGCAGTCGAACACCTCGTAGTGCTCCTGCTTGAGGCCGGGAGCGTCGATCACGTTGCCGTTGTCGGCGATGTGGGCGACGATCGCCTCGATCTGCTCCTCCTGGTAACCCAGGCGGCGCAGGGCCTGCGGGACGGTGCCGTTGACGATCTGCATCGAGCCGCCGCCGACCAGCTTCTTGAACTTGACCAGGGCGAGGTCGGGCTCGACGCCGGTGGTGTCGCAGGACATCGCCAGACCGATGGTGCCGGTCGGGGCGAGCACGGACGCCTGGGAGTTACGGAAACCGTTCCGCTCACCGAGACGCAGCACGTCCTGCCAGGCCTCCGTGGCGGCGGCCCAGACGGGGCTGTCCAGGTCGTCCGTACGGACGGCCGCCCCGTTGGCGTCGGAGTGCTGCTTCATGACGCGGTTGTGGGCCTCGGCGTTACGGGCGTACCCGTCGTACGGGCCCACGACGGCGGCCAGTTCGGCGGAGCGGCGGTAGGCCGTGCCCGTCATCAGAGAGGTGATGGCGCCGGCCAGGGTGCGGCCGCCGTCCGAGTCGTAGGCGTGGCCGGTGGCCATCAGCAGGGCGCCGAGGTTGGCGTAGCCGATGCCGAGCTGGCGGAACGCGCGCGTGTTCTCGCCGATCTTCTGGGTCGGGAAGTCAGCGAAGCAGATGGAGATGTCCATCGCGGTGATGACGAGCTCGACGACCTTCTGGAAGCGGTCGGCCTCGAAGGACTGGGTGCCCTTGCTGTCGTCCTTGAGGAACTTCATCAGGTTCAGCGAGGCGAGGTTGCAGGACGTGTTGTCCAGGTGCATGTACTCGCTGCACGGGTTCGACGCGGTGATCCGGCCGGACTCGGGGCAGGTGTGCCAGTTGTTGATCACGCCGTCGTACTGGATGCCCGGGTCGGCACAGGCCCACGCGGCCTCGGCAAGCTTGCGGAACAGCGCCTTGGCGTCGACCTTCTCGATGATCTCGCCGGTCATGCGGGCGCGGAGACCGAACTCGGTGCCGTTCTCCACAGCGGTCATGAACTCGTCGTTCACGCGGACGCTGTTGTTGGCGTTCTGGTACTGGACGGACGTGATGTCGTCGCCGCCCAGGTCCATGTCGAAGCCCGCGTCGCGCAGAGCGCGGATCTTCTCCTCCTCCTTCACCTTGGTGGCGATGAAGTCCTCGACATCCGGGTGGTCCACGTCGAGGACGACCATCTTGGCCGCGCGACGGGTGGCGCCACCGGACTTGATGGTGCCGGCGGAGGCGTCGGCGCCACGCATGAAGGAGACCGGTCCTGAGGCGTTGCCGCCGGAGGAGAGGAGCTCCTTGGAGGAGCGGATGCGGGAGAGGTTCAGGCCGGCGCCGGAGCCGCCCTTGAAGATCATGCCCTCTTCCTTGTACCAGTCGAGGATCGACTCCATGGAGTCGTCGACGGCCAGGATGAAGCAGGCGGACACCTGCTGGGGCTGCGGGGTGCCGACGTTGAACCAGACGGGGCTGTTGAAGCTGAAGATCTGGTGCAGGAGGGCGTACGCCAGCTCGTGCTCGAAGATCTCGGCGTCGGCGGGCGAGGCGAAGTACTTGTTGTCCTCACCGGCCTTCCGGTACGTCTTCACGATGCGGTCGATCAGCTGCCTGAGGCCGGTCTCGCGCTGAGGGGTGCCGACGGCACCGCGGAAGTACTTGCTGGTGACGATGTTGACCGCGTTCACCGACCAGAAGTCGGGGAACTCGACGCCACGCTGCTCGAAATTGACCGAGCCGTCGCGCCAGTTGGTCATGACGACGTCACGACGCTCCCAGACCACCTCGTCGTAAGGGTGCACTCCGGGGGTCGTGTGGATGCGCTCGATACGCAGGCCCTTGGTGGTCTTGGCACCCTTGGCCCGGGTGCCTCGTGCCGGACCGCTCGCCGTCTCTGTCATGCCGCCTCCCTCTGCGGGCGAAAACGCCCTAAAATGCCACGATGTTCCCGTGACACGGTGTTCTGTCTTGTGCTGTGGGCACCACGCGCTGCCACCCACAGCGGGTTCTGGTCCGCCGCCGCGCGGCCGTCCCCGGAGTCACAACCCCGGTTCCGGCCCGCCGGTCAGTCGGCGGCGTGTGCGGGCTCGGGGACCTGCACGGTCCCGCCGGGCCCGTCTTCGTCTTCCCGGCTCCCCTTGATGGCTCCTGCGTCGCCCTCGCGGTCGTCGTCGTCCGCGGCGGGGCGTGCCGTCTGGTCCCTCAGTTCCGCGATGGCGGCCTCGAAGTCCTCGAGCGAGTCGAACGCCCGGTAGACGGAGGCGAATCGCAGATAGGCGACGAGGTCGAGCTCCTGCAACGGGCCGAGTATGGCCAGCCCCACGTCATGGGTGGTCAACTCGGCGCTTCCGGTGGCCCGCACCGCCTCCTCGACCCGCTGGCCGAGCTGAGCCAGGGCGTCCTCGGTGACAGGGCGTCCCTGGCATGCCTTGCGCACGCCGTTGATGACCTTGGTGCGACTGAAGGGCTCGGTGACTCCGGACCGCTTCACCACCATGAGCGAGCACGTCTCCACGGTCGTGAAACGACGGGAGCAGCCAGGGCACTGGCGGCGCCTGCGGATCGACGTGCCGTCATCCGTCGTACGGCTGTCGACTACACGACTGTCGGGGTGCCTACAGAAGGGGCAGTGCATGAACTCCAACCCTCCTCACGGCAGACTCGATGACCTCGCCAGGCCTCACGGGCCCCTCGAAGCAGCCCCAAGCATAGGGGATCCGTGAGCGTCTCGAAGACACCGGGACCACAACTTCTGGGCTGCTGGTGCAATCCAACCACTACATATGGGGGCTTGGCCCATACGTACAGGCCGTGTCGCGTGTCGCGCCGCCGGGCTCACCGCACGCTGTCCCACCGTCACACCGAGCACCCGAAATCCACCCGTGCACGCGCGCGTGCACCCGTATCGGCGCGGCGGATACGGCGATACCGTGGGCGCCGCAGGGAGAAGCGGTGGGACTCTCGCGCAGAGACGGGACCGGTTCCCGGTCGGCGGAACGCCGGATGGCAGACTGAGGTCACACCTCACCGGGTCGTCCGTCTCGGCGGTGAAGAGTACAACCATGAGCCCGCACATCCGCCGGACAGCACGTCAGCCAATACACCCACACACATGATCAAGTCAGGTTATCCACGCTTTTTCACTCGAACGTGTGTTTGGCGCAACCTTTCGAAAGCATCTACCGTTGTCCAGCAGGGAGACAATCGAGAGGGGCCGACGTGACCACCACCGCAGACAGCGCCACCATCACTGCCCAGGACCGCTCCCAGGGCCGACTCGAGCCGGTGCATGCGATGAACGAAGCCATGAATCCCGAGGGACACAAGCGCTCGATGCCTGGCCGACCTCCAGGCATCCGCGCCGACAGCTCGGGACTCACCGACCGGCAGCGCCGTGTGATCGAGGTCATCAGGGATTCCGTACAGCGGCGTGGCTACCCGCCGTCCATGCGGGAGATCGGTCAGGCGGTCGGACTGTCGAGTACTTCCTCGGTCGCCCACCAGCTGATGGCGCTGGAGCGCAAGGGCTTCCTGCGTCGCGACCCGCACCGTCCGCGCGCGTACGAGGTGCGCGGCTCCGACCAGGCCGCCTCCGTGCAGCCCACGGACACCGCCGGCAAGCCCGCCGCGTCCTACGTCCCGCTGGTCGGGCGCATCGCAGCCGGGGGCCCTATCCTCGCCGAGGAGTCGGTCGAGGACGTCTTCCCGCTCCCCAGGCAGCTGGTCGGCGACGGCGAACTGTTCGTGCTCAAGGTCGTCGGTGACTCGATGATCGAGGCCGCGATCTGCGACGGCGACTGGGTCACCGTCCGCCGCCAGCCCGTCGCCGAGAACGGTGACATCGTGGCAGCGATGCTGGAAGGCGAGGCCACCGTCAAGCGTTTCAAGCGCGAGGACGGCCATGTGTGGCTTCTCCCGCACAACGCGGCGTACGAGCCGATCCCGGGCGATGACGCGACCATTCTCGGCAAGGTGGTGGCCGTGCTCCGCCGCGTCTGAGCACGGCGGTGGACGCGGGTGACCCGCGTCCACCCCCTGAACTGGGCCCCGGGATCCCTGCGCCGGTTCCGGGGCCCTGTGCTGCGCCCGACGGTCCACGAAGGTGGTCGGTGACAGGAGGGGGCCGTCCCGGTCCGGGGCGGCCCCCTCCTGTCACTGTGCCTCCGCCTGCCCTTTCACTCTGCTTCTGTCTGCTTGGCCAGCGCGTCGATCGCAGCGAGCGACTTCCGGACCTGATTGCGGTCCGTTGTGTACCAGAAGTCCGGCAGGGACGCCTTCAGATAGCTCCCGTAGCGGGCCGTCGCCAGCCGCTGATCCAGCACGGCGACCACACCACGATCCCCCGATGCCCTTACCAGGCGGCCCGCGCCCTGGGCCATCAGCAGCGCCGCGTGGGTGGCGGCGACAGCCATGAAGCCGTTGCCGCCGGCGTCCTCCACCGCTTTCTGGCGTGCGCTCATCAGGGGGTCGTCGGGGCGCGGGAACGGGATCTTGTCCATGACGACCAACTGGCAGCTGGGTCCCGGGACGTCGACGCCCTGCCAGAGCGACAGCGTGCCGAAGAGGCATGTCTTCGGATCCGCCGCGAAGTTCTTGATCAGCTCACCGAGCGTCTCCTCCCCCTGGAGGAGGATCGGGAACTCGGGGACACGCGTACGCAGTTCCTCGGCGGCGAGCTGCGCCGCCCGCATGGAGGAGAACAGGCCGAGCGTGCGCCCGCCGGCCGCCTGGATCAGTTCGGTCAGCTCATCCAGCATGTCGCCGCGGTCGCCGTCCCGCGCGGGACGCGAGAGGTGTTTGGCCACGTAGAGGATGCCCTGCTTGGGGTAGTCGAAGGGCGAACCCACGTCGATACCCTTCCACTGCGGGACGTCCTCGCCCTCCGTACCCTCCGGGGCCAGCCCCATCGAGGCACCCACACCGTTGAAGTCCCCGCCCAGCTTCAGGGTCGCAGAGGCCAGGGTCACGGAGCGGTCCGCGAAGAGCTTCTCCCGCAGCAGACCCGACACCGACATGGGCGCGACACGCAGCGAAGCGCCGAAACGGTCGTGCCGCTCGTACCAGACGACGTCCCACTCGGAGCCGTTGACGATCCGCTCCGCCACGTCGTGCACGCTCTCCACGGACGCCAGGGCCTGCTTGCGGACCGCGTCCTCGTCCTGGACCGACTTGTCGCGGGTCGCGCCGATGCCCGAGATGACGGTCCGCGCCGCGTCACGTAGCGCCATGAGGGCGTACCCGAGGTCTTCGGGGACCTCCTCAAGGCGGCCCGGCAGCGCCAGTTCCATCAGCCGTTCGAAGCCCTCGGCGGCTGTCTGCAGCTGGTCGGCCGCCTTCTCGTTGACCAGCTTCGCCGCCCGCCGCACAGCCCGGTTGACCTGTCCTGGAGTGAGCTCGCCAGTGGCCACACCAGTGACCCGGGAGACCAGCTCATGCGCCTCGTCCACGATCAGCACCTCGTGCTGCGGGAGCACCGGCGCACCCTCGATGGCGTCGATGGCGAGCAGCGCGTGATTGGTGACGACGACCTCGGCGAGCTTGGCGCGCTCCCGGGCCAGCTCCGCGAAGCACTCGGCTCCGTAGGCACACTTCGTGGCCCCCAGGCACTCCCGGGAGGACACCGACACCTGGGCCCAGGCCCGGTCGGAGACGCCGGGCGTCAGGTCGTCCCGGTCACCGGACTCGGTCTCGTCCGACCAGTCCCGCAGCCGGAGCAGGTCCTGGCCCAGCTTGCTGGTGGGGGCGGCCGCCTCGAACTGGTCGAAGAGGCCCTCCTCCTCGTCCTGCGGGACGCCTTCGTGCAGTCGGTGCAGGCACAGATAGTTCGACCTGCCCTTGAGCATCGCGAACTCCGGGCGGCGACGCAGCAGCGGATGCAGCGCGTCGACCGTGCGCGGCAGGTCCCGCTCCACGAGCTGACGCTGCAGGGCCAGCGTGGCGGTCGCCACCACGACCCGCTCCCCGTGCGCGAGGGCGGGCACGAGGTAGCCGAGCGACTTACCTGTGCCGGTGCCGGCCTGGACCAGCAGATGGGAGCCGTCGTCGATCGCCTCGGCGACGGCTTCGGCCATGGTCACCTGGCCGGGGCGCTCCGTGCCGCCGACAGCGGTGACGGCAGCGTGCAGGAGTTCGGGGAGTGAGGGCTTCGTCATAGCGCGACCACCCTACGGCGCGGCACTGACAAACGAGTGGTCAAGGCGGACGGGAGGGATGGGATCAAGACCGTGGGTTTCCAGGTGTCGGCGAGAAAGCCTGGTGTCGGCGGGAACCGATCCGGCTCGTGGGGCGTTCCATTTGCGACAGCTTGATTACACAGCGTCATGACAGATCACACAGGATCCGGTCCCGGACCATGAGGGCGGCCCGCTTGGTGGGCAGGTCGACCTCTGCGAAGAACCGGAAGCCCGCGTCAAGGAAGGTGGCGACGGACGGAATGTTGCGAAGGTCGGGTTCGGCGACGACGCGGTCACACGCGGGCCTCCTGTCGAGGACGAGATCGGTGACGGCTGTGAGCAGACGGCTGCCCAGGCCCCGCCCGCGGTCGGCGGCACCGCCGATGAGGAGGTGAACTCCGGTGTCGTGCGGTCGGGCCGGATAGTGGTGGGCCAGCGGGTCGAGGTCCGCTCGATAGATCTCCCAGTAGCTCATGGGCCGGCCGGCCAGCACTCCGAGACAGGGAACGCTGCGCCCGCCGTCGGCGAGTTGGCGCCGCAGGTGTCGCGCCGTCGTGGACTCGGGTCCTGCCAGTTCCCAGTACGCCGCGACAGCGGGGTCGTTCATCCACCGGCCGACGAGGGAAAGGTCCCGCTCGAGCTGCACGGGGACGAGGCGGAACGCACCCGCCGGGGTGGCGGTGGGCCCCCAGTCGTCGACGCGGTCGAGCAGGTCGGAGACGGCGGAAGGGGGATGACGGCGGTCGGCGTATGTCTCGACGGGAGGCACGGCAGGTCCTCTCAGCGGGTCGGATGGCGCATGTCCCCTGGGCGGGTCCGGCGGGACATGTGCTCGGAGGAGCGAAGGGAGACGGAGGTGGGTGTGGCGAGGGCTCAGGAGCGCAGGGGGTTGGCGATGGTGACGTAGACGGACTGGGTGTCCACGGGGCCGACGAGTTCATCGAGGCCGTGCAACCGGGTCAGCAGATTGGCCTTGCAGCGCAGGCGGGGCGAGTCGAGCAGCCGGGCGGCCAGCGAACCGCGCAGCCGGCGGGGGCCGACGGCGGCATCGGTGAGAAAGCGCCGGAATGCGGCGAGCAGCAGTTGTTCGTCGGCCAGCCGCTGGGAACCGAACGATCCGATGAGTCCGAGCACGTTGTTGATTCCCAGGTAGTAGGCGAAGCGCTCGTCGGTGACGTCGTCGGACACGAAGGTGTCGCTGCGCTCGCCGATGCCGGGCAGCCGGGCTTCGAGTTCCGCGCGTCGGGACTCGCGGAAGTAGTAGCCCTGGTTGTCACGGTAACGGCCGCCGGTGGGCCAGCCGTCGGGGTCCAGGAGGAGGAGCGTGTTCTGCTGATGCGCCTCCAGGGCGATCCCTGCCTCACCGTCGAGCCACAGGACCGGACGGACGACCTGCTGCAGATAGCGCAGGAACCACTCGGCGGCGACCGCCTCCAGCGGTCGGCCTGTCCGGGCGGCGAGGCGGATGACGATCGCGGCCAGCCGTGAGCGGTGGGCGGAAGCCGGGTCCGGCCGGGGTGCTACGAGACCGGCGACGCAGGACACGTCGTCCGCCGGTGCGAACGGGTTGTGGCGGATCATCACGTCGAGGCCGGTGAGCGGAAGGCCGTCGGCACCGTCGACCGCGAGCCAGGCCGGATCGCGGACGATGTCGAAGCCCGGGTGGGCGGCCTGCCACTGCTTGGCCAGGCCGGCCCGCAGAAGACGGTGTACCTCGACGCCGCGGTGGAGCTCTTTGCGGAGGTTCTCACGGAGGGAGTTGGTGATGCGCAGCCCCAGTGACAGTTTGAGCATCGCGGCGGCGCCGGAGCGATGGACGGTGCGCACCGAGGAGGTCGGATGCCACAAGGGACCATGGGCGCCCAGATCCTGGAGGAGCCCGGCGCCGAACAGTGCCTCGACCTCGGGGCGGTGTCGCGCCTCGCGCAGTTGCCAGGGGTGCATGGGCAGGGCGGCGAACCCGTCCGGCAAACGCAGCGAGGCGCCGGCGAGGCGGGCCGCCAACCGGACGGCGGGGACGGGACGACCGCCTTCGGTCCAAGCGGAATCGGCGGCGGTCACGGAAGGAGCGACACCCAGCCAGTGAAGGAGGAAGGAACCACGCGACTCCGGTGAGTAGAGGCGCGCTTCGCCGTCCGAGAGGCCTTCCCGGCTCTTCGGCGTCGGGTGCAGCGGATGCCCGAGCAGCAGTGCTTGTTCGGCGGCCAGGAACAGATCGGGTGGGTCGGCCGGGCTTGCTCGACGCTCGCTGATGAAGACCGCGGTACGGCGGACCGAGTCGGCGACGCGCGCGACGAGGTCGATCCCTTCGCCGCTCCTTTCGCCGCCCTCGTCGCCGTTCCCTCCGCCGCTCGTGGACGCGGGGCAGGGTGTCGGGGTGGCAGCGGTGGCGCGCTCCACCGGGATCGCGCCCAATTGGGGCGTCGCCACCGTTCGAGCGGACGCGTCGGACAGGCGACCGCCCTGAAGTGGCAGCCGACCCCCCCGAAGTGTCTCGCGGACCAGCAGGGCCGCGACCGTGACCGCATCGGCGGGCGGGGACAGGTCGGGTGCGCCGGACAACCGCGGGAGGCCGAAGCGGTGCCAGCCGGTCGGGGACCAGTAGTGGACGGGGGCGAGCAGGGTGATGCCGCTGGCGGGCAGCGGCACGCGGAGAACTCCGTCATGGGGCGCGGGCAGGCCAGCCTCGCGCACCCAGCAGCGCAGCAGGTTCTCTACAGCCGCGGCCTGGGCCGCCGTGTGCGGATCCGGGTGGTCCAGGAGATCGGCGGCCGCGCGGTGCGGGGGGTCGACAAGGGCTCCGCGCGGGACGGCGTCCGTCTGTCGGCGGGCAACGGGGGGCGTGAGGGCGGGGGACTCGTGGGAGGAGGTCAAGGTGGTTCCTCGTGAAGTGGTGGGGGCGGCCGTGAGCAGGCGGTGGCGCCGAGATCGCTCACTCACGGGTCGCGCGGGCACCCCGCCCTGGCGGCGGGGTCCACACCGGTACCGATGGGCGTCGCGGTCGCGCGGGTACGTCGGCGGCTGCCCGGGGCTACCGCGCCGGACCGGCATGGTCGCCCCGGCGTTCGTCCGACCATGGCGGCGGGCTCGGCCGACTATGGCTGTGGTGCCGGCCCCGGGGCTGGCTTTGGTGCTGGTCCTGGTTCTGAGGCTGGCTTTGCTGCCAGTTGTGGTGCTGGTGGTTCGGCTGGTCGGGAGTCCTCCGCCCCGCACCGCGCAAGGGGCCGCGGGACACCGCCGCCATCGCGTCCGCCAGTCGGTCCAGTACCGCGGCGGCCCGCTCATCGGTGATCGTCAGAGGCGGAAGCAGTCGTACGACGCTGGCGTGGCGTCCGCCGAGTTCGACGATCAGGCCTCGCCGCAGGCACTCTCGTCGGACGGCGGTGGCGAGCGCGGGTGCGGCAGGGTAGAGGGCGTACCCAGAGGCCGTAGGCGGCCGGTGGGGTGTGGCGTTACGGGCCTGGACATCGTCGGCCGGCGCGCGGGGCTCCTCACCGGTATGGGGGGCGACCCGCGGGGCGCCGGTCCCGGTCCCGCCGGTCCCCTTCTCCCCCTCGGGGTCCACCATCTCGACCCCGATACTCAGCCCGCGTCCCCGCACATCTCCCATGGACGGGAAATCATGGGCGAGGCACCGGAGTTGACCGGGCACGTGGTTCCCCAGAGTGGCCGCGCGTTCGGCGAGGCCGTTCTCGCGGACACAGGCGAGGGTGGCCGTACCGGCGGCCATGGCGAGTTGGTTGCCGCACAACGTGCCCGCGTGGGCACCGGGTTGCCAGACGTCGAGGGCGTCACGGTAGACGATGACGGCGAGCGGCAGGCTGCCTCCGATGGCCTTGGAAAGGACCATCACGTCGGGGACGACCCCCCTGTGCTGCATCGCCCAGAAGGCACCGGTCCGGCCTACGCCCGTCTGCACCTCGTCGGCGATCAGCGGGATCGAGCGCTCGGCCGTGATCCGGCGGGTTCCGGCGGTGCGCCCCGAAGAGGCCTCCTCGGGCACTGGCTCGGTCGCGACCACGGCTCCCCCTGTCTTCCCGCCGGTCGGAGGGCGAGCACAAACAGCAGCCCCCATCGCTACCAACACCGGACGGCCGTGCCGGTTACGGGTCGTTACGAGATTGGCCGTGCCCGCGCCCACACCCTGGCGATGTCGACTCGCCGTCCCACGGTCCGAGAACGAGACGAACGTCCGCGACCTGCGCCACACCGGTCGGTGCGGCGGAAGGGGGCCTCTTGGAGCGGAGATCCGGTGCGGGGCAGCAGACCCATTGCGGCACTTTCCCGTTCCTGTCCCGGTCCCGGTCCCGGCGGCGGTCTGTGGCGGAACAGTTGCCATACGGTCGGGAGTCCCCCGCCGCGACCGCATATCGTGTGGTGGCATCACACACGGCCGTGAGACCCGCTTGAACTCGGTGTGAGATCACCATGAGTTCCGTTGCGCGGGGACGGCCGGTGCTTCAAGTTCGTTGACAGCAGGGGGAGTCACACCATGCGATCCATACGCCCGTCGTTCACCGCTCGCCGGGGGAGGAACGCGCGCCGCAGAACCTCCCCCGTGCTGGGCGCCGTCGCCCTCGCCTCGGTGCTCGCGCTCACCGCGACCGCGTGCGACTCGGGCGACACCGATGCGGACAGCCGGGCCGGCGCGACGGCGGCGACCGGCGACGGCAAGATCACGATCCCGGACGACATCAAGGACAGGCTCAAAGAGCACGGGATCGACCTCGACAAGTGGAAGAACGGCGCCTGGAAGAACTGGGACAAGGACGACTGGCTGCGTGAGGCGCAGGACTACATCAACCCGATCATCAAGGGTCTGTGGGACCCGGAACGGATGCGGGAAGCCGAGGACCCGGACCGTAGCGTCGACGAGAACGACCTCTCCGGCGACCAGGGCGTGACCGATCCGACGCCGGAGGCGGTGGACGCGAAGGCCGTCTCGCCCTCGTACCACGCGAACGCCGCCGAGGCGGGCAAGGTGTTCTTCGACTCCCCCGAGGGCACGATGGTCTGCTCGGCGACGGTCGTGAAGGACCCGGCTCACCCCGGCAAGTCCAACCTGGTGTGGACGGCGGGCCACTGCGTGCACGCCGGCAAGGGTGGCGGCTGGTACCGCAACATCGCGTTCGTGCCGTCGTACAACGACTCGGGCAAGTCGGCCGAGCAGTTGCAGACCGCGACCAAGGAGGAGGCGGCTCCGTACGGCGTGTGGTGGGGTGACTGGACGAAGACCTCCGACCAGTGGATCGCGCAGGGCGGGCAGACCGGCGGTGACGGTGCCTCGTACGACTACGCCGTCATCCATGTGACGCCGGAGGAGGGCGGTTCGGGCAAGTCCCTCGAGGAGACGGTCGGTTCGGCGCTCCCGGTGAACTTCAGCGCTCCTGCGGTGCCGAAGGTGAGCAGCATCACCGCGACCGGATACCCGGCGGCGGCTCCCTATGACGGGCAGAAGCTCTACCAGTGCAAGGACAGGCCGGGGCGGTTCTCGCTCAGTTCGTCGGACCCGACGATGTACCGCATCGGCTGCACGATGACAGGTGGTTCGTCGGGCGGCGGCTGGGTCGCGACCGGGTCGGACGGGAAGCCGGCGCTGGTGTCCAACACCTCGATCGGCCCGGTGCATTCGGGTTGGCTCGCGGGACCGCGGCTGGGTGAGGTGGCCAAGGGTGTGTACGACTCGGTGAGCGGCAAGTTCGCCGGTCAGTAGCCTGATCGGCTGGGGCGCCCGACGCCGACGGCCCGCGCCCTGCGGCAAGCAGGGGGCGGGCCGTCGGGCGTTCAGCGGGCCGCGACGGTTCAGGCGAGCGGAGCCGGTACGTACGGCGCGAGGTCCGCCGCCAGCTCCTCGTGCACCCGCACCTTCAGCAGGGTGCCCTCCGCCGTGTGCTCCGCGGAGATCACCTCGCCCTCCGTGTGGGCGCGGGCGACCAGGCCGCCGTGGGTGTACGGCACGAGTGCCTCGACCTCGACCGACGGCCGCGGCAGCTCGCTGTCGATCAGCGCGAGCAGTTCGTCGATGCCCTGGCCCGTGCGGGCCGAGACCGCGATGGAGCGCTTCTCGATCCGCATGAGCCGCTGGAGCGTCAGCGGGTCGGCCGCGTCCGCCTTGTTGATCACAACGATCTCGGGCACGCCGGTGGCACCGACGTCCCGGACCACCTCGCGCACGGCGGCCAGCTGCTCCTCCGGGTCGGGGTGCGAGCCGTCCACCACGTGCAGGATCAGGTCGGACTCGCCGACCTCTTCCATCGTGGAGCGGAACGCCTCGACCAGGTGGTGCGGCAGGTGCCGGACGAAGCCGACCGTGTCGGCCAGCGTGTACAGGCGGCCGCTCGGGGTCTCCGCGCGGCGCACGGTCGGATCCAGGGTCGCGAACAAGGCGTTCTCGACCAGGACGCCCGCGCCCGTGAGGCGGTTGAGCAGGGACGACTTGCCGGCGTTGGTGTAGCCCGCGATGGCCACGGACGGCACCTTGTGGCGCTTGCGCTCCTGACGCTTGATCTCGCGGCCGGTCTTCATGTCCGCGATCTCCCGGCGCATCTTCGCCATCTTCTCGCGGATCCGGCGCCGGTCCGTCTCGATCTTGGTCTCACCAGGGCCACGGGTTGCGAGACCGCCGCCCTTGCCGCCGCCCATCTGCCGGGACAGCGACTGACCCCAGCCGCGCAGCCTCGGCAGCATGTACTGCATCTGCGCGAGCGCGACCTGCGCCTTGCCCTCCCGGGACTTGGCGTGCTGGGCGAAGATGTCGAGGATCAGGGCCGTACGGTCGATGACCTTGACCTTGACGACGTCCTCGAGATGGATCAGCTGGCCCGGGCTGAGCTCACCGTCGCAGATGACGGTGTCCGCGCCCGTTTCGAGCACGATGTCGCGCAGTTCCTGGGCCTTGCCGGAGCCGATGTAGGTGGCCGCGTCGGGCTTGTCACGGCGCTGGATGACGCCGTCGAGCACCAGCGCGCCCGCCGTCTCCGCGAGGGCGGCCAGCTCCGCGAGGGAGTTGTCCGCGTCCTGCGCGGTCCCGGTGGTCCAGACGCCCACGAGCACGACCCGCTCCAGGCGGAGCTGGCGGTACTCGACCTCGGTGACGTCCTCGAGTTCGGTGGAGAGGCCCGCCACGCGGCGCAGGGCCGCGCGCTCGGAGCGGTCGAACTGGTCGCCGTCCCGGTCTCCGTCGATATCGTGGCTCCAGGCGACGTCCTCTTCCATCAGGGCATCGGCCCGGAGACCGTCGGGGTAGGCGTGCGCAACGCGCTGGCTGTCCTGGGAAGGGGAAGAAGAGGAGGTCATTGGATCCTTACGTCGTTGGATGCCGATACGGCTGCCTTCATGGTGGACAACGCACGAGTACCCCGTGAGATTCCCGTGTCCCGTGCCGCACCGACCTCACGATGGTCGCACGGTACGGCCCGTCTCGTCACGACCTTATTTCACGGCTCGCGGGGCGGGCGGGGCGACCTTCGGTGCGGTCTGCGGTTCACCCTTCACGACCGGTGGCGCTGGCTTCCAGTCCGGGTGGCCGGGCATCGTCGGGGTCTTCTCGCCGTACAGCCAGTCCTTGAAGAACTGGTCCAGGTCGCGCCCGGAGAGCTCCTGGGCGAGGCGCTCGAAGTCGGCCGTGGTCGCCGTGGCGTCCCGGTGGTTGTGGACCCACGCCCGCTCCAGGTGCTCGAACGCGGCCCGGCCGATCTCCTGGCGCAGGGCGTAGAGGACGAGCGCAGCGCCGTCATAGACGTTGGGCCGGAAGATGCTGATCTTCTGGCCGGGTTTGGGGGCCTTGGGCAACGCCGGCGGGCCTCCCGTGGCGCGCCAGCGGTCCGAGGCGCCGTACGCCGCCTTCATGCGCGCCTCCAGGGTGTGCCCGTCGCCGGCCTTCTCCTCGGCGTACAGCGCCTCGTACCAGGTGGCATGTCCCTCGTTGAGCCACAGGTCGGACCAGGTGCGGGGGCTGACGCTGTCACCGAACCACTGGTGGGACAGCTCGTGCACCATGATCGACTCGACATACCACTTGGGGTAGGCGGGTTCGGTGAACAGATCCCGCTCGAAGAGGGAGAGTGTCTGCGTCTCCAGTTCGAACCCGGTGGAGGCCTCGGCCATCAGCAGGCCGTACGTCTCGAAGGGGTACGGGCCGACCTTGTCCTCCATCCAGGCGATCTGGTCGGGGGTCTTCTTCAGCCACGGTTCGAGGACTTCCCGGTCCTTGGTGGGCACGACGTCCCGTACGGGCAGGGCGTGCGGTCCCTCGCGGTGCACGACCGTGGACCGGCCGATGGACACCTGAGCGAGCTCGGTGGCCATGGGGTGCTGGGAGCGGTAGGTCCACGTGGTCGACCTGCCGGCCCGTTCGACCCCGGTCGGCAGCCCGCCCGCGACGGCCGTGTAGTCGTTGGGTGCGGTGATCCGGATGGTGAACATCGCCTTGTCGGACGGGTGGTCGTTACACGGGAAGACCAGGTGCGCGGCGTCCGCCTGGTTGGCCATGGCCAGGCCGTCGGCGGTCTTCACCCAGCCACCGTCCCGGCCGTCGGCGCTCACGGGATCGCTGGTGTGCCGCACGGTGATACGCACCCAGTCGCCCGCGGGCAGTGACTTCTCCGGGGTGATCACCAGGTCGTCGTCGGCGCTGGCGAAGGCGGCCGTCACGCCGTCGACCTCGACCGACTCGACCTTGCCGTGGGCGAAGTCGAGGTTGATCCGGTCCAGGGCGGTGGTGGTCCAGGCGTCGATGGTGGTGACCGCCTGGAGGGGCTTGGTGTTGGTGCCGGGATAGGTGAGGGCCAGGTCGTACGAGGCGACGTCGTAACCGGGGTTGCCCAGGTACGGGAAGAGGCGGTCGCCGACGCCGAGCGGGGCCGCCGGAGCGCTCGCGGCGACGAGGCAGACGGAGACGGCCGAGGCGAGGATCGCGGATTTCAGCCGGGTGCGAGGGGTGAGCAGCATGGACCACCGCTACCAGCGCGCACCTCTGCCGCGTCGGCGACGCGCGCCCGGCCCACCCGAACGGGTCACGCACGCGCGTGTGCGTGACGCCGGGGAGTACAGCGGCGCGACTCACGCGCGTGTGGGCAGCGGCTACGCCGGGTCCGCGGAGGCCGGAGCGTGATGCTGCGCGCGGCCCACGTCGTAGACCCCCGGCACGTTCCGCATGGCGCGCATGAGGGTGGGCAGGTGGCCGGCATCCGGGAGTTGAACGGTGTACGTGTGGCGTACCCGCTGCTGGGTCGGTGGCTCGACGGTCGCGGAGACGATCTCGGCGCCCTCCAGCGCCATGGCCTCGGTGAGGTCGGCCAGCAGATGGGGGCGGCCGAACGATTCGGCTACCAGGGTGACCCGGCATCCGGTGGTGTCGCCCCAGCGCACGTCGACCTCCTCGCGCCCGGCGTTCGCCATGCGCGCCACGGCGGCGCACTCGGCGCGGTGCACGGTCACCACTCCCCCGCGGACCGCGAAGCCGGTGATCTCGTCGAGGGGCACGGGCGTGCAGCACCCGGCGAGCCGGACGCTCGCGTCGGGCCGGCCGACGACGGTGATCGCGGCGCCGGGCCGCGAGGTGGGCGTGCCTCTCGCTGGCGCGTCGGCCGCGGACCGTGCGGTCGCCTCCGCGGCCTTGGCGACGCCGGCGTCCTCGGCCGCCCCGGGGCCCTCCTGCTCGGCCGGGGCCGGGTGCGTCGCCAGCCATCGCTGGATGGCGATGCGGGCGGCGGGCGTGTGGGCGTGCTCCAACCACTCCCTGGAGGGCTCGGAGGCCGGGTCCTGGCCCATGAGGAGCTGGACGGTGTCGCCGTCCCGCAGGACGGTGCTGAGGGTCGCCAGACGGCCGTTCACCCGGGCGCCGATGCAGGCGTGGGCGTCCTCGCCGTACTGCGCGTACGCGGCGTCGACGCAGGTGGCTCCCTCGGGCAGGCCGAGCGTGCCGCCGTCGGGGCGGAAGACGGTGATCTCGCGGTCCTGGGCGAGGTCCTCGCGCAGGGTGGACCAGAAGGTGTCGGGGTCGGGCGCGGCTTCCTGCCAGTCCAGGAGTCGGGAGAGCCAGCCGGGCCGGGTGGGGTCGACGCGCTCCTCGTCGGCCGGGGCCCCGCCTCGCGCCTGTTCCTCCGCGGGACCCGTGTAGGGATTGCCGAGGGCGATGACGCCGGCTTCGGCGACCTTGTGCATCTGGTGCGTGCGGATGAGGACTTCGGCGACCTGGCCGTCCTCGCGGGCGACGGCGGTGTGCAGCGACTGGTACAGGTTGAACTTGGGGACGGCGATGAAGTCCTTGAACTCCGACACGACCGGCGTCATGCAGGTGTGCAGTTCGCCCAGGACGGCGTAACAGTCCGCGTCCTCGTTCACCAGCACCAGCAGGCGGCCGAAGTCGGCGCCCCGCATGCGGCCCCGTTTGCGGGACGCGCGGTGCACGGAGACGAAGTGCCGTGGCCGGATGAGCACTTCGGCCTGGATGTCGGCGTCGCGCAGGACCGTGCGCATCGCCTCGGCGAACTCCTCGAGGGGATCGTCCGCGCGGGCGGCGTTGTCGACGATCAGTTCGCGGGTGTGCTTGTACTCCTCGGGGTGGAGGATCGCGAAGACGAGGTCTTCCAGCTCGGTCTTCAGTGCCTGGACACCGAGGCGTTCGGCGAGCGGGATGAGGACGTCGCGGGTGACCTTGGCGATGCGTTCCTGTTTCTCGGGGCGCATCACCCCGAGGGTGCGCATGTTGTGCAGCCGGTCGGCCAGTTTGATCGACATCACGCGGACGTCGTTGCCGGTGGCGACGAGCATCTTGCGGAAGGTCTCGGGCTCGGCGGCCGCGCCGTAGTCGACCTTCTCCAGCTTCGTGACGCCGTCGACGAGATAGCGCACCTCGGCGCCGAACTGCTCGCCGACCTGATCGAGCGTCACATCGGTGTCCTCGACGGTGTCGTGCAGCAGGGAGGCCGTCAAGGCGGTGGTCTCCGCGCCGAGTTCGGCGAGGATCAGGGTCACGGCGAGCGGGTGGGTGATGTAGGGCTCGCCGCTCTTGCGCATCTGACCGCGGTGCGAGGACTCGGCGAGCACATAGGCCCGGTGCAGCGGTTCCAGGTCGGCGTCGGGGTGGTGGGCGCGATGGGCCTCGACCACATGGCCGATCGCGTCGGGCAGCCGGCCGCGGGAGGCCGGGCCGAGCAGCGCGGCCCGGCCCAGGCGGCGCAGGTCGATCCGGGGGCGACTGCGCCTGCGGGGCGCTGAAGGCACTACCGGGCCTGGGGTCGCGGGGTTCGTGGCCTCCGCACTCATGGGCACCTCCGGCTGCGTGGACCGGCGGACGGGGTGTCCCAAGGCGGACACGGCTCAGGGGACTGGCGAACGGTTCCCCGTCCGGGCCGGTGCTTGATGCTACCGAGCCCATCACGCGCGACCGACCGCCTCTCGCCGAGCGTGAAACGGATCACCCATTCGAGCGACGAATCGGGGGTTTACGGTTTTGAGACGTCTGAACAGAGGTCGATCGTGATTCCGGACCCACGACGGGGCCCCGAGGCCCACTCCGTCGCGGTAGCGGGCCGCTCCCGCCTCCGATGCCAAGCCCCGGCGGAATCAGCGTGCGGCTGTTTCCAGCCACTCGGAATCGATCTCGCCTGTGGCGACGATCACTGCGGGCCCGGTCATCTCGATCTCGCCGTCGGGCCGCTCGGTGATCACCAGGCGTCCGCCGGGCACGTCGACGACGTAGGTCGCCGGCAGTCCGGTGGCCGCCGGATCGGCGCCGTCCCGGCGTGCGGCAGCCACGGCGACGGCACACGCGCCCGTGCCGCAGGAGCGCGTCTCACCGGACCCGCGCTCGTGCACGCGCAGGGCGACGTGCCGCGGGCCGCGGTCGACGACGAACTCGACGTTGACCCCGTCCGGGTAGGCCGAGGCGGGACTGACCGGCGGCGGCGTGAGCAGGTTGCCCGCGTGCGCGAGGTCCGCCACGAAGGCGACGGCGTGCGGGTTGCCCATGTTCACGTTCCGCGCGGGCCAGCTGCGCTCACCGACGCTCACCGTGACGTCCCCTGCGGGCAGGCGGGCGCTGCCCATGCCGACGGTGACGTCGCCCTCCTTGGCGAGGTGTACGCGCTTCAGCCCCCCTCGTGTGGCGACTGCGAGGTCGCCCTCGGTGACGAGGCCGGCGTGCTGGAGATAGCGCGCGAACACCCGGACTCCGTTGCCGCACATCTCCGCGACGGAGCCGTCCCCGTTGCGGTAGTCCATGAACCACTCCGCCTCGGCCGCCATGTCCTTCGCCTCGGGGTGCGCGGCGGACCGCACGACATGCAGCAGACCGTCACCGCCGATGCCCGCGCGACGGTCGCACAGGGCGGCGACGGCGGCCGGGGGAAGGTCGATGGCGTTCTCGGGGTCCGGGACGATCACGAAGTCGTTCTCGGTGCCGTGCCCCTTGAGGAAGGCGATCCGCGTGCTCATTCCTCGATCGTACGGGGTGGGTACGACACCTCGTCCCGGAGCCGGCGGCGCCGGCGAGCACGCGTGTGTGCCGCTCAGCGCAACCGGGCGACCCGGCCCACGGCCAGGGCCACCACCGCGGCGACCATCACGACGTACGCGAGGACGACCCGCCAGTCGGGACGGCGCCCGGAGCCGCGCTGGGGCAGGCCGGGCCACGTGTAACCGACGCGGCGCGCGGCCATCATGCCCCAGCCGGCCGCGCAGGAGCAGATCAGCAGCCCGAGCATGGCGATCATTGCGCCGCTGTCACCGAAGTCGAAGGCGAGCGGGAAGGCGAACATCAGGGAGCCGACCGCCGCCAGGGCCACGATGGGCGCGAGCTGCCAGATCCGCAGCCGACGCTGCGGGCGCAGCTCGACCTCGACCTCGGGCCCGCCGACGAACATCTCCTCGGGCTCGGGGCCGTCATCGCTCACGCCGTCCCGGGTGTCGTCGTCGTCCGGCCCGTCGGGGCTCAGACGGCCCTCCTCGGGCTCCGGTTCACCACGCACGGTGGTGAGGTGCTCGGGGCCTTCTGCGGTGTCGCGAGGGCCGGCCTCCATCGCCACGCGCCCTCCCAACTCGGACTCCACTTGGTCGATCGAAGCTCGATGATGGCACGGCGTCGGATGCCCGGATGACGGGCTGGGCGTCCCGATGCCATGACGTGATCAGGCTGTGACCGGTCGTTCCACCAACGCCAGCGCGAGTTCCGGAAGTTCTGTGAGATCGGCCGCAGCCCCACTCAACCAGTGCACCCGCGGATCGCGCCTGAACCACGAATCCTGACGGCGCGCGAAGCGCTTGGTGGCACGGACCGTCTCGGCACGCGCCTCGTCCTGCGTGCACTCGCCGGCCAGGGCCGCGAGGAGCTGCTGGTAGCCGAGCGCGCGTGCCGCCGTGCGCCCCTCACGCAGGCCCTGCGCCTCCAGCGCGCGGACCTCGTCCACGAGCCCGGCGTCCCACATCCGGTCGACGCGGCGGGCGATGCGCTCGTCGAGTTCGGGGCGCGCCACGTCGACCCCGATCTGGACGGTGTCGTAGACCGAGTCATGTCCGGGCAGGTTGGCGGTGAAGGGCTTGCCGGTGATCTCGATCACCTCGAGGGCCCGGACGATACGGCGGCCGTTGCCGGGCAGGATCGCCTGCGCCGCCTCGGGGTCGGCGGCGGCCAGCCGGGCATGCAGCGCACCCGAGCCGCGCAGCGTGAGTTCCTCCTCCAGCCGGGCACGGACCTCGGGGTCGGTGCCGGGAAACTCCAGGTTGTCGACGGCGCCACGGACGTACAGCCCGGAGCCACCGACGAGAACCGGCCAACGGCCCTCGGCTAGGAGGGCGTCGATCCTCTCGCGGGCCAGCCTCTGGTACTCGGCGACGGAGGCGGTCTCCGTGACGTCCCAGACGTCGAGGAGGTGGTGCGGGACGCCACCGCGCTCGTCGGGCGTCAGCTTGGCGGTGCCGATGTCCATCCCTCGGTAGAGCTGCATGGAGTCGGCGTTGACGACCTCGCCGCCGAGCCGCTGGGCCAGGAAGACGCCCAGATCGGACTTTCCGGCCGCGGTCGGTCCGACGACGGCGATGACGTGGGGGGCGGGGGGTGCGCTGCTCACGGCACCAGTCTCGCAAACCCCGGCCCCCGCCCTCGAACGAGTTACGTGACGACGCCGGTCCGACGTCGTTGCCCGTTGGAAGATTCCCGTCACCCTTCGCGGGGACGGCGACCCGGTGACGCGAACGGACGCACCGGCCGACGCGGGATTTCGCCCGCACGAGTACCGTATGGAGTGGATATGGGCGTTTTGGCGCGACTTTTCCGGAGGTCGAAGGCAACAGAGGAGACGGCGGAGGCGACGGAGGCGACGGGCGTCGACGAGGCACCGGTCGGCCCGGCGGCGGACGACGCCGAGGCGGAGCGGCCCGGCGAACCCACGTCGGCGCAGCGGCCGGGCGAAGCCCGGGACGCCGACGAGCCGGAGGCGGGGAACACGACGGAACCGGAACCGGTCGCCGTCGCCGCCACCGACGGGGTCGAGATTCCCCGGCAGCAGTCCGCCGAGGAGGCGGCCGACAGCGAAGCGGGCGAGGGCGCCCGCGCGTAGACACCCGCGAGGAAGGTGACCCATGGGTCTCTTGGACAGTTTGAAGGCCAGACTCGCCCCCGCCAAGGGCAAGGTCTCGGGCCTCGCGCAACAGCACGGGGACAAGGTGCAGCACGGTCTCGACAAGGCCGCGCAGGTCGTCGACGAGAAGACCAAGGGCAAGTACAGCGACACGATCCACTCGGGCACCGGTAAGGCCAAAGGCGCCATGGACCGGCTCGCGCACAAGGACGAACGCGCCGGGGGCGGCGACACCTTCACCCCGCCGAACACTCCCCCGCCCGCCTCCTGAGCAGTTCCTCGCGCCGGCCCGTCGATCGGCGGACGGCCGCGCAGCGGAAACGCTCGCGGCCGTCCGCCGTTTCACCGGCGGGGGCCGCTCCCGGGAGGCGGTACGAAGCCGCCCTTCAACCGCTACGACCAGGTCGCCACCACGTATCCCACCCCGTAGGGCGCGTCCTCGTACAGCAGCGTGCCGGTCAGCCCGGCGTCCTCGGCGGCGCCCGCGAGCACCTGCCAGGGCGCCCGGCCCGACGCCTTGAGTTCGTGGGCCAACCCGGCGTCCAGCGCCTTGAGGGCGGCGATGTCCGCCGTGCCGAGTGCCCGGGCGGCCTCCGCGTCGAACGGTGTCGCGCGCTCGTCCAGATAGCCCGGCGCCTTCAGCGTCCGGCAGGCGCTGGCGTCGCCCATCACCAGCAGGGCGACCCGCTCCGCCGCCGTGCCGATGCCCCGGCCGACCTCGACGCATCGCTCCGCCTCGAGCGGTTCCCCCACGCCGAGTCCCTCGACCGGGGCGGCCGACCACCCGGTCCGCTCCAGCAGCCAGGCGGCGACGGCGAGGGACGGCGGCAGTTCGCGTGCGGACGGCGTGTCCGCGCCGCCGCGGCCCAGCCGTACGGCGAGATCCACTCCGAAGCCGTGGAACGAACCGCGTCCGCCCTCCGGGTGCGGGCCGCGCCCGGACTGCTCGGCCGGCCCGACGACCACGAGCCGGTCCGGCCGGGCGGCCGCCAGCACGGCCAGCGCGTCCGAGCAGGCGGCACGCGCGCCGTCCAGTTCGGGAGCGGCGCCCGCGGCGACCTCGGGCACCAGGAGGGGCGGACAGGGGCATACTGCGGCGGCGACAAGCATGATCGGCAGGGTAGCCCCGTACGGGATCCCCCGGGCCGCCGACCGGGGTGTCGCGCCGGGCGTCAGTCGCAGCCGCAGCCGCTGCCGGTGGCCACCGGCAGCGGCGCGGGCGCGCCGATCCCGGGCAGACCGAGCAGGACGCCGGCCGGCTTCGCCGCCTTCTCCGCGGTGCGCTTCTCCCAGGCGTCCCCCGCGCGCGTGCGGCGCACTTCGAGTGCGGGGCCCTCGGCCAGGAGGTGGTGCGGGGCCGCGTACGTCACCTCGACGGTCACGACGTCACCGGGGCGCACCTCCTGCTCCGGCTTGGTGAAGTGGACCAGGCGGTTGTCGGCGGCGCGGCCGGAGAGACGGTGGGTGGCGCCGTCCTTGCGGCCCTCGCCCTCGGCCACCATCAGCTCCAGGGTGCGGCCGACCTGCTTCTTGTTCTCCTCCCAGGAGATCTCCTCCTGAAGCGCGACGAGACGCTCGTAGCGCGCCTGCACGACCTCCTTGGGGATCTGGTTCTCCATGGTCGCGGCCGGCGTGCCGGGGCGCTTGGAGTACTGGAACGTGAACGCCTGCGCGAAGCGGGCCTCGCGGACCGCGTGCAGGGTCTGCTCGAAGTCCTCCTCCGTCTCGCCCGGGAAGCCCACGATGATGTCGGTGGTGATCGCCGCGTGCGGGATCGCGGCACGGACCTTCTCGATGATCCCGAGGTAACGCTCCTGCCGGTAGGAGCGGCGCATCGCCTTAAGCACGGTGTCCGAGCCGGACTGGAGGGGCATGTGCAGCTGCGGCATCACGTTGGGCGTCTCGGCCATGGCGGCGATGACGTCGTCGGTGAAGTCACGCGGGTGCGGGGAGGTGAAACGGACGCGCTCCAGGCCCTCGATCGCGCCACACGCGCGGAGCAGCTTGCTGAAGGCCTCGCGGTCACCGATGTCGGAGCCGTAGGCGTTGACGTTCTGGCCGAGCAGGGTGATCTCGGAGACGCCCTCACCGACCAGTGCCTCGATCTCGGCGAGGATGTCGCCGGTACGGCGGTCCTTCTCCTTGCCGCGCAGGGCCGGGACGATGCAGAAGGTGCAGGTGTTGTTGCAGCCGACGGAGATCGACACCCACGCCGCGTAGGCGCTCTCGCGCCGCGTAGGCAGGGTGGAGGGGAAGGCCTCGAGCGACTCGGCGATCTCGACCTGGGCCTCCTCCTGCACGCGCGCGCGTTCCAGCAGGACCGGGAGCTTGCCGATGTTGTGCGTGCCGAAGACCACGTCCACCCAGGGAGCCTTCTTCACGATGGTGTCGCGGTCCTTCTGCGCGAGGCAGCCGCCGACCGCGATCTGCATCCCGGGCCGGCTCGCCTTCCGCGGCGCGAGCCGGCCGAGGTTGCCGTAGAGCCGGTTGTCGGCGTTCTCGCGCACCGCGCAGGTGTTGAAGACGACGACGTCGGCGTCGCCGTCCGACCCCTCGGGGGCGCGCACGTACCCGGCCTCCTCGAGCAGCCCGGACAACCGCTCGGAGTCATGAACGTTCATCTGGCACCCATAGGTGCGGATCTCGTAGCTCTTGGGTACCTGAACGTCCACTGCGAGGCTCCGGTCGCTGCTGCTGGTCATGGCTCAAGGGTAGGCGCTCCCAGCAGAACGCCCGTCTGCCCCGGGGACGGCCGCGCGATCGCGCTCCCCGCCGGGACCGGGCGTCAGACGTCGATGAGGCCGGCGCGGATCGCGTAGCGGGTGAGTTCCAGGCGGTCGCGGGGCTGCACACGACCCGGCGAGCATCCCGCCGGTCCAGCTGCCCTCGCGCGCCGGCTGTCGTCACCGCCGCGACGAAGATCGCCAGCGGCTACCGGGCGGCCCGGCGGGCCGGGATCTCGCTCAAGGGACGCTGGCGCGCGGGCGGTGCGCTCGCGGCGCGCGGAGAGTTCTCGATCGCCACCGCCGGACTGTCGGGCGCGTCCGCGTCCCGGCGGAGGCCCGGACGACACGCCCAAGCCCTCGCACCCCGGCCGGGACGAAGCTGGGTGTCGGCGTTGTTCGGCGCGAGGCAGCCGGGCCGTCGGCGGCCGGTGCCGTTCTCCCGGTGGCCCACGTCACACCGTGGGGTGTCCGGATCCTGGAGTGCCGACGGGACAGTCATGGCATGCTCATGGCTCGTTACCGGCCAGTAGGAAACAGCTGTCAGGCCGGTCCCCCCTTCTCTCACCCCCACCTCCAGGACTGACCTTGCGCAGACGCACGAGGCACCTCAATGCCCTCATGCCAGCCTTAGCCGCATCCGCCCTCCTCTTCGCCGCAGGCTGCTCCTCACCTTCCTCGCAGGCCGCCTCCTCCCCATCGGCGGCCGGCCCACAGGCCGACGCGGAAGCCGCCGCCTCGGTCGCCGACCGCTCGCTGGCGGTGGCCGCCGCACCCACGGGCAGCACCGCGACCGCGGCGGCCCACCCCGGCGGCTCCGACGGGCAGGCCCATCGCACGAAGCTCAGTGTCAGCTCGTACGACAGCAGGACCCGACGGGCCGTCATCGCCTCCGGCATCCCGTCCAACGGCTCCCACGGCTCCGATGACTCCAACGACGGCGCAGGCGGGACGAGTTCCCCCTCGGCACCCTCCTCCACGCCGACCACGCCCTCCGCGTCTGCGCCGAATTCGGGCTCATCCTCGCCTTCCTCCTCGCGCCCGCCGAGCGCGTCGCAGGCACCGCACCGCACCTCCGTCGGCGACGTCATCGCCAGCGCGCCGGCGCCCGGTGCGCCGGACGGGCTCCTCGCCGAGGTCACGAAAGTGATCGGCGAGACAGCCGAGGGAACCGAGGTGCAGACCGCACCGGCCCAGCTCAACGCCCTCCTCGGGGACGACACCGCGAAGGGCAGCGTGCCGGTCGACCCGGCCGCGTTCGACGTCGACAAGCTGCTGCCCGATGTCGACGTCTCCTGGTCGAAGACGGCCGACGTGCACATCGGTCCGGCGGGAGCGACGGTTCCGCTCGGCAGCCTGCGGCTCGACGTGCGGGCCGATCTGCCGACCGTGGGGAACACCTCCGCGTCGGCGGGCGCCTCCGTCTCCGGTTTTGTACAGGTCGCCCCGCAGGTGGACTTCCGCTACGGCGGCGAGGGCGCGGGCGCCGCGCCCGCCTCGGCGTATCTGGGCGTGTCCGGCGACTGGACCTCCGGCTGGTCGCTCAAGGGCCGCGCGGGCGGCTCCGTCACGCCGGTGCGCATCCCCTTCGCCACCCTGCACGCCGATCCGGTCCTCCAGGTCGGCCCTGTGCCCGTCGTGGTCAACCTGGACCTGACCTGCTACATCCAGATCAGCGGTGACGGAAGGATCACCGTCGACGTGGAGCAGAACCTGAAGGGCGAATTCAAGGCGGGCGGCACCTTCGGCCTGGGCCAGGGCTGGACCCCCGTCAGCTCCTCGGACATGCAGAGCACCCCGGTGCGCACCTCGGTGACCACCGCGGGGAGCGTGAAGGCGGCCCTCGGCGCCCAGGCCACGGTCGGCCTCTACGGCAGTGTGGGCGTCGTCGCCGATCTGGCGCCCTACGTCCGGGGTGAGGGAACCGGCACGGTCACCGGTACCGACTCGGTGTTCGACGCCGACGGTTCCTGGGCCGTGTACGGCGGTGTCGACCTGAGCGGCACCCTGCGGCTCCAGCTGACGATCTTCGGCACGCCCGTGTTCCAGCGGGACATTCCGCTGGGCGCGGTGCACCGCGAGTGGAAGCTGGCGGGCGGCGGCGCCTAGTAACCGGCCGCCCGGCCTTCAGGCCGCGCCGTCAGGGGCCCATCCCTGGCGGCGCAGCACCGCGGACACGTCCGGCGCCTCGTAGTGCTCACCCTTGAGTACCTTGCCGTCTGCACGGCGGGCGACCTGGCCGCCGGGACCCAGCTTGGTCATGTTCGACCGGTGGATCTCGGCGAGTACCGCGTCGAGGTCGATCCCGTGCACCAGGGCCGTGCCGTACGCGACGTAGACCACATCGGCCAGCTCGTGCGCGAGCCGGTCCAGCGGGCCGTTCACCGACACCTCGGCGACCTCCGCCGCCTCCTCGGCGAGGAGCTCACCGCGGTGCGCGGCGAGGCGGGGCGACACCTCCGTAGGCGCGCTGCGGGCGTCGAGCCCGAAGGCGCGGTGGAACTCACGGACCAGGCCGGCGGGCGAAGAACTCATGCACCGAACTGTAACGACGGCCACCGACACTCCCTCCGGAACCGCCTCTGTGGGCCCCGCCCTGGCCGGCACCGCGTACCGGCTGGCAGGATCGCGCCCATGTCCTCGTTGTTCTCCCGTATCGGCAGGCGCCGTGCCCTCCAGGGCACAGCCGCTGGTGTCGTCGTCCTCGGCCTGCTGCTGTGGTGGCTGCTGCCGCTGGGTGAGGACCCGCCGAGCGGGTCGATCACCTTCAGCACGGGCACGACGAGCGGCGTCTACTACGAGTACGGCAGCCGCCTGCGCACGGAACTCGCCAAGGACATGCCCGACCTGGACGTCAAGCTGTCGACCAGCAACGGCTCGCAGGAGAACGTCGCGCGCGTGGCGACCGGCACGGCCGACTTCACCATCGCCGCGGCCGACGCGGTGGAGACGTACGAGAAGCAGCATCCCGGCTCGGCCGCCCGGCTGCGCGGGGTGGCCCGCCTGTACGACGACTACGTCCAGCTCGTGGTGCCGCGTGGCTCGGACGTCCGGTCCGTCGCGGACCTGCGGGGCCGGACCGTGGCGACCGGGCTGCCCCGCTCGGGTGTGCGGCTGATCGCCGAGCGGGTGCTCAAGGCGGCGGGTCTGGACCCGGCGAAGGACATCACGGCGGTGGCGCGCGGCATCGACACCGGCCCCGCGCAGCTGAAGCAGGGCAAGATCGACGCGTTCTTCTGGTCCGGCGGGGTGCCGACGGCCGGGCTGGAGAAACTGGCCGACACCTACACCTTCCGGTTCGTGCCGATCGGCCCCGAGCTCGTCGCCAAGATGCACGACCAGGACGACTCCACCGGGTTCTACCGGGCCACGAACATGCCCGAGTCGGCCTACCCCACCATCCAGAACGGCTCGACCGTGGCGACCATCGCGGTCTCCAACCTGCTGATGACCCGTACGGACATTGCCCCCCGGCTCACCGAGTGGCTGACCCGGACCGTGCTCAAGAGCCGGGACCTCATCGGCGCGCACGTGCACTCCGCACAACTGGTCGACCTGCGCACGGCCATCTACACCGACCCGCTGAAACTGCACGACGGTGCCCGGCGCTACTACCGCTCCGTCAAGCCGTAGGACCCTTGTCCCGCCGAGTGCCTGACTCGTCGGCTCCCTGGCTCGCCGGCCAGGAGATCGGCGACCTCGGGACCGTCACCGTCGCCCTCAGTCCCCCGGGCTCGTGATGATCGTACGAGAGCGAGCCACCGCCCGCAGCGAGCAGGGCCCGGGAGATGGACAGGCCCAGGCCCGAGCCCTTGATGTTCTGGTGGCGGCCGCTGCGCCAGAAGCGGTCGCCCACGCGCGTGAGTTCCTCGTCGGTCAGCCCCGGCCCGTTGTCGGTGACGACGACGGTCGAGGTCTCGCCGTCGGCCGCGACCGTGACCGTGACGCTCTCCCCCTCCGGGGTGAACTTCACCGCGTTGTCGATCACGGCGTCCAGCGCGCTGGACAGCGTCACCGGGTCGGCCCACGCGGTGGTGGGCGGGCAGTCCCCCACCAGCAGGACGCCCTTTGCCCCGGCGGTGGGCGCCCAGGCGGCGACGCGCTCGGCGGCCAGCGCGCCGATGTCGGTGACCCGCAGGTCGGCCTCGGCGTGCTCGGCCAGAGCCAGGTCGAGCAGGTCGTCCAGGACCTGGGCCAGGCGCTTGCCCTCGTTCTGGACGGAAGCGATCTCCTCGTTGCCCTCCGGGAGTTCGTAGGCGAGCAGTTCGATGCGCAGGAGCAGTGCGGCGAGCGGATTGCGCAGTTGGTGCGAGGCGTCGGCGACGAAGGCGCGCTGCTGCTCCAGCACGTCCTCGACGTTGTCCGCCATCTCGTTGAACGCTCCGGCCAGCCGCCGGAGTTCCGGCGGCCCGCCGCCCACCGCGACCCGGGACTTCAGGCGGCCGCTCGCGATCTCGTGCGTGGTGGCGTCCAGGACGCGCACCGGCCGCAGCACCCAGCCGGTCAGTCGCAGGGCGGCGCCGATGGCCAGCAGCATCGCGGCGACCTCACCGGCGCCGACGACCAGCCAGCCGTGCAGGATCCGCGACCGCATCGGCCCGGTGGGCGAGTCGGTGACGACGACCGCGACGACGTCACCGTCCCGGATGACCGGCGATGCCACGACCAGCCGGTTGCGCTGCCACGGCCACACCTGCTGCGGGTCGTGGCTGCGACGGCTGAGCTTCGCTTCCTCGAAGGCCTCCCGCACCTCCCCCGTTTCGGGGAGGTACCAGTCCCTCGGAGCATGAGCCATGGGGGTGTCGGTGCCATAGAAGACACCGGCGCGAATGCCGTAGACGTCGTAGTAGCTGTCGAGCTCCCGGCTGAGCGTCTTGCGTCGCTCGTTCGTGGACGCCGACGCGGAGTCGCCCGTGTCCGAGGAGGCGGTGACGAACTGGGCGAGCGCCGCGAACCGCGCGGTGTCGTCGATGCGGTCGACGACCACGTTCTGCTGCTGGGCGCCCGCCACACTGACGGCCAGCGGCACCCCGAGGGCCAGCAGCACGGCCGCCATCAGGACGATGAGCAGCGGCAGGAGACGGGTACGCAAATCGCGGTCCCCGCTACGCGGCCGGGGCGACGAGCCGGTAACCCACGCCGCGTACGGTCTCGATCAGCGCGGGCATGCGCAGCTTGGCGCGCAGCGAGGCCACGTGCACCTCCAGGGTCCGGCCGGTCCCCTCCCAGCTGGTGCGCCACACCTCGCTGATGATCTGTTCCCGGCGGAAGACCACACCGGGGCGCTGGGCCAGCAGCGCCAGGAGGTCGAACTCCTTGCGGGTGAGTTGGACGACCGAACCGTCCACCGTGACCCGCCGGGTGGGCAGTTCGATGTGCACGGAGCCCAGGCTCAGCGCGTTCTCCCCGTCCGCGGCCGGGTCCTCGTGGACGGTGCGGCGGCTGACGGCGTGGATGCGGGCGAGCAGCTCCCCCGTGTCGTACGGCTTCACCACGTAGTCGTCGGCCCCCAGGTTGAGGCCGTGGATGCGGGAGCGCACGTCGGAACGGGCCGTCACCATGATCACCGGTGTCGCGGTGCGCTTGCGGATCTTGCCGCAGACCTCGTACCCGTCCTGGTCGGGAAGGCCCAGGTCGAGCAGCACGACGCCGAAGCCGGGGCCCTCCGGAACGAGCGCCTGGAGCGCCTCCTCGCCGCTGCGCGCGTGCGTGACGTCGAAACCGTGCCGCTTCAGCACCGCGGACAGGGCGGCGGCTACATGGTTGTCGTCCTCGACGAGCAGCAGTCTCATGCCGGCCTCCTCCGGTTCATCGTGCATACGGTCTGACTCACTACAACGGGCGTTCGGTTCTGCGTCGGCGAGAACGCGGCACACGCGTGTGTGCATCATGGCAGTCACGCTGATGGACGAGGACGCCGTCAAGCGGGTTCCGGTTGCTCCCGGCTTCCGTTATCCGCCCAATACGCCCGCAGGTCGCAAGTGCTACGACACGTGTCCGATTGCTATCGGATCGTGATGCTCAGATTCCCCTCAGATGTAATGACGCTGGTCGCGGCTGGTCACTACTGTCCTCCGAAACCGAGGAGGACGGAGCCCGAGAGCGATGACCGAAGTATCGGTGACCAAGGAAGACGCGGTCGCGAGCGGTGAACTGGTCGCCCTGAAGAGCGTCAACAAGCACTTTGGCGCATTGCACGTTCTCCAGGACATCGACCTCACGATCGACCGCGGCGAGGTCGTCGTGGTCATCGGACCCTCCGGGTCCGGTAAGTCGACGCTGTGCCGCACCATCAACCGCCTGGAGACGATCGACGAGGGCACGATCACGATCGACGGAAAGCCGCTGCCCCAGGAGGGCAAGGCGCTGGCCCGGCTGCGCGCCGACGTCGGCATGGTCTTCCAGTCGTTCAACCTGTTCGCCCACAAGACCGTGCTCGAGAACGTGGTGCTCGGCCAGGTCAAGGTCCGCAAGGCCGACAAGAAGAAGGCCGAGGAGAAGGCCCGCGCCCTCCTGGACCGGGTCGGGGTGGGAACCCAGGCCGACAAGTACCCCGCACAGCTCTCGGGCGGTCAGCAGCAGCGCGTGGCCATCGCGCGGGCGCTGGCGATGGACCCGAAGGTCATGCTCTTCGACGAGCCGACCTCGGCTCTGGACCCCGAGATGATCAACGAGGTCCTCGAAGTCATGCAGCAGCTGGCCCGGGACGGCATGACCATGATCGTCGTCACCCATGAGATGGGTTTCGCACGATCGGCTGCAAACCGCGTGGTGTTCATGGCGGACGGGCGAATCGTCGAAGAGGCTGCGCCCGACCAGTTCTTCAGCAATCCGCGCAGCGACCGTGCCAAGGACTTCCTGTCGAAGATCCTGCACCACTGACCTGCTTATCGGCCTGCAGCACTGACCTGCAGCACTGACGGAACCCGCACCGCACGCACTACTTCATCACTCTTCTAAGGAAGTTCCTCATGAAGCTTCGCAAGGTCACCGCCGCCTCCGCCGCAGTCCTCGTCCTCGCCCTGACCGCCACCGCCTGCGGTGGCGACGACAACAAGGACAGCACCGGCAGCAGCAGCGCCAGCGGCGGCAGCGGCGGAAAGATCAAGGTCGGCATCAAGTTCGACCAGCCCGGCCTCGGTCTGAAGAAGCCCGACGGGTCCTTCGCCGGCTTCGACGTGGACGTCGCCAAGTACGTCGCCAAGCAGCTCGGCTACGAGCCGGACCAGATCGAGTTCGTCGAGACCAAGAGCGCCGACCGCGAGAACGCCCTCTCGCGCGGAGACGTCAAGTTCATCACGGCCACTTATTCGATCAACGACGAGCGCAAGAAGAAGGTCGACTTCGCCGGCCCGTACCTGCTGGCCCACCAGGACCTGCTGATCAAGTCGGACTCGGACATCTCCAAGGGCACGGACCTCAACGGCAAGAAGCTGTGTTCCGTGGTCGGCTCGACCTCGGCGCAGAACGTCAAGAAGACGATCGCCCCGGACGCGCAGCTCAAGCAGGTGAGCTCCTACTCGGAGTGCATCGCCGGCCTCCAGAGCGGCGCCGTGGACGCGGTGACCACCGACGACTCGATCCTCGCCGGCTTCGCCTCCCAGGACCAGTACAAGGGCAAGTTCAAGCTCGCCGGCCTGAAGCTCAGCAACGAGAACTACGGCGTCGGCGTCAAGAAGGGCGACACCGCGACCGTCGACAAGATCAACAAGGCGCTGGAGCAGATGGTCAGCGACGGCTCGTGGGACAAGGCGGTCAAGGACAACTTCGGCCCGGCGAACTACAAGAACGAGCAGGCCCCGAAGATCGGCGTCATCGTCCCGAACGCCTCGTAACCACGGCTCAGCCACAGCGGGTTACTTGCGGTGCGCCGCCGTCCGTCGCGATCACGGCGGCGGCGCGCCCCGCCCTCCTCATACGCCACCCACCCGGAAGCGCGGGAGATCGTGTTCGACTTTCTTGATGGTTACGACGTCCTAGGGGCGTTCTGGATGACGGTGAAACTCACCGCCCTCTCCGCCGTGGGCTCCCTGATCTGGGGCACCCTGCTGGCCGGGATGCGAGTGAGCCCGGTTCCGCTGATGCGCGGGTTCGGCACCGTCTACGTCAACGTCGTCCGGAACATCCCCCTGACGGTCATCATCCTCTTCAGCTCGCTCGGTCTCGCCGACATCTTCGGTATGACCATGGGGAGCGACGACTTCGACGTCCAGGGCTTCCGGCTGGCCGTGCTCAGCCTGGTTGCCTACACCGCGGCCTTCGTGTGCGAGGCGATCCGCTCAGGTATCAACACGGTGCCCATGGGACAGGCGGAGGCGGCCCGGGCCATCGGGCTGAGTTTCACCCAGACCCTGACGCTCATCGTGCTGCCGCAGGCCTTCCGTTCGGTCATCGGGCCGCTGGCCAACGTCCTGATCGCACTGACCAAGAACACCACCGTGGCGGCCGCCATCGGCGTCGCCGAGGCCGCCTACCTGATGAAGACGATGATCGAGAACGAGGCGCAGACGCTGCTCATCGGCGCGGTCTTCGCGTTCGGGTTCGTGGTACTGACCCTGCCGACCGGCCTCATCCTGGGCTGGCTCAGCAAGCGACTGGCGGTGAAGCGATGAGCTCGGTCCTGTACGACACTCCCGGCCCCCGCGCGAAGCGGCGAAACGTTCTCTTCTCGGTGGTCTTCTTCGTCCTGCTCGCCCTGTTCGTGTGGTGGGTGTGGCAGAAGATGGACGAGAAGGACCAGCTGACGTCCGCCCTGTGGAAGCCGTTCACCGAGTCCGAGGCCTGGACGACGTACCTGCTCCCCGGCCTCGCCAACACGCTGAAGGCCGCGGCGCTCGCCATGGTGATCGCCCTCCCGCTCGGCGCGCTCTTCGGGATCTCACGGCTGTCCGACCACCGCTGGGTGCGGGGTGCGGCCGGCACCGTGGTCGAGTTCTTCCGCGCCATCCCGGTGCTCCTGCTGATGCTGTTCGCCAACGAGTTCTACGCCCGCTCGACGGACGTCACGAGCGAGGACCGGCCGCTCTACGCGGTCGTCACCGGCCTGGTGCTCTACAACGCGGCCGTGCTCGCCGAGGTCGTCCGGGCCGGCATCCTCTCCCTGCCCAAGGGACAGACGGAGGCCGCGTACGCCATCGGCCTGCGCAAGGGCCAGACGATGAGCAGCATCCTGCTTCCGCAGGCGGTCACGGCGATGCTCCCGGCGATCGTCAGCCAGCTCGTGGTCATCGTCAAGGACACCGCGCTCGGCGGTGTGATGATCGGCTTCACCGAGCTGCTCAACTCGCGCGGCACGCTCGCGGCCAACTACGCCAATGTGATCCCGAGCTTCATCGTCGTCGCGATCATGTTCATCGTGCTGAACTTCATCCTGACCAGCTTCGCCAGCTGGCTGGAGCGCCGACTGCGGCGCAGCAAGCGCAGCACGGGCGCGGTGCTCGGCGTGGACAAGGTCGACGATCTGAACGCGGCCGAGGTCGGCGGCGGCTTCGGGAGCGGCGCGTCGGCCTGACGCCCACTCAAGTGAGGTGACCTGTACGGAGGCAGTGGCCAGCGCGCCGCTGCCTCCGTCGCTTGACGCAATCAGCGTCAGTGGGTTGCATACGTTCTGTGATCGTGCACCCTGCTCCTACCTCTTGTTCACTTACGTCCCTGAGGACACCGTCGCGGGCAGGGGGCGGCACGCCATGGACCCGGTGATCATCGTCGGAGCCGGGCCCGTGGGGCTCACTCTCGCCCTTGCGCTGGCGCGCCAGCAGGTGCCGTGCGTGGTTCTCGACGAGGGCCCTGGCAAGGACGAACCACGGCTCGCGCGCACCGTCGTCCTGCGTGCGGACACCACCGCGCTCATCGAGCGGCTCACCGGGGCGTCCCTCGACGAGGCCGGGGTCCACTGGGCCGGATGGCGGTCGATGCGGCGCAAGCAGGTGACGCGCGAGGTCAGATTCGACGACGCGACAGACCCCGCTCCGCTGCACGTCGCCCAGCATGTGCTGACGGGGATCCTGCGCGCCGCCCTCGCGGGACAACGGCTGGTGAAGATCGCCGTGGACAGCCGCCTGGACACCATCGAGCAGGAACCCTCCGGCGTCACCGCCCACACGCGCGGCCCCCGGGGCACCTGGTGGCGCGGCAGCCACCTGGTCGGCTGCGACGGCCCCCGCTCCACGGTCCGCAAGCTCCTCGACATCCGCTTCCCCGGCCGTACGGCGGTGGAACGACACGCCGTGGCCGCACTGCGCACGGAACTTCCGTGGGCCGACGAGGCGTTGCTCCATCGGACGCCGCCGTGGCGGGCATCGGGTCCCTCCGCCGGGGAGGTCACCGGACGCCCACTGCCGGACGGTGTCTGGCGCCTCGACTGGCTGCTGCCCGGCAAGGACCTCGTCACGCCCGAACTGCTCGTGGGGCGCATCCGCGAGACCCTGGCGGGCTGGAGCGGCGGCTCCACGCCTCCGTACGAACTGCTCGACACCGGCGTCCACACCGTGCACCACCGGCTGGCCCGCCGCTGGCGCGTGGGGCGGGTCTTCGTCGCCGGGGACGCCGCCCACCTGCTCGGCGCGTTCGGCACCCAGGGTCTCGACGAGGGTCTGCGGGATGCCGACAACCTGGCCTGGAAGCTGGCCCTGGCCTGGCACCACGGGTCGCACGAAGGGCTGCTCGACAGCTACCAGGCGGAGCGGCGCGCGGCCGTGGCCGCCCGGCTGCGCGCCGCCGACCAGGCGCTGCCGGTGCTGCGCGGCGGCGCCGGCATAAGGGCGTACGTCCCCGGCACGGCTCGCGGCCACGACGTGCTGCTCACCGACGGCCACCTGGGCCGCGGCCCGCTGGGCGCGCCGGGCGCCTACGACGGTTCACCGCTCACGCCCCGGCACCTGGAGGCGGAGGTGCCGGTGGACACACCGCCCGGCGCGCCGGTCGAGGACGTGCGCGTGACGGCGGAGGACGGCTCGTTCGTACGGCTGCGGGACCGGCTGGGGCGCGGCGCCCTGCTCGTCCTGCTGATCGCGCCGGGCACGGGCGTGTGGGAGCGCAGGCACTGGGTGAGCGCCGGGATCATGCCCCGGCTCGCCGCCGCCGTGACGGCCCTGCCGAGCCCGGCCGAACTGCTGGTGGCCGAGAGCTACCCGGGCGCGGCCGCCCACACCGTTCTGCTGATCCGGCCCGACGGCCATCTGGTCACCGCACTCAACGGAGTACGCGCGGCCGACCTGTACGCGGCGGCCGAGGCGACGGTGGGCGGGCCGGCGGAGGCACGGGAGTCGTCCGGAGCGGAGGCCACGGCGGGCTCCGCGGCCAAGTGACGGTGCGGCACCCCACCCGGCCTCCGCCCGCACGACAACCTCAGGGCAACCTCACGGCGGCCGGAGGACAACCGGCTGATCAGCCGGTCGCCAGTCGGTCGACAGTCGGACGGCGACCGGACGGCGACGGGCCGGTCACCGGCCCGTGGACGGACAACCGCACTGGCTGTGACTGTGCGGTCCACATGGTGACAGTGAGTTGACCGGGGTGCACCGGCATGGTGTACTCCGGATCGTGACCGACACCGATGTGCGCCTGTGGCGGAGGGTCCATATGGACCTCGTCCGCTATGCGGGCTGCGTGTGTCGCCCGTCCTGCTGAATTCGCACCCCCCCTTTTTCCCACCGGCGCGCGCCGCCGACGCCACATCTGCCTCGTGCGCGGCCGCGCTCTCCCCGCGAATGTTCTCAGGACGGTTTCCGTGTCTGTCTCCCCCTCCGCGCCCACCGCCGTCGCCGCGCCCACGCAGGCGGAGCTCCTCGACTTCGTCCGGCGTACGGCCGCCGACGCCGAGCTGATCGCTTCTCTCCCCCTCGACCCGGAGGGCCGCACCTGGGTGCGCCTGGAGGGCCCCGGCGGCAGCGAGGCCTGGCTGATCGGCTGGCCCCCCGGCACCGGGACCGGCTGGCACGACCACGCCGACTCGGTCGGCGCCTTCCTGACCGCGCAGGGCGAGCTGAAGGAGTACTCGCTCGCCGCGCGGCTGCCCACCGACGGCTGGAAGACCCTCGAGCTGACGGACGGCGTGGACCGGGAGCGCACGCTGCAGGCCGGCCGGGGTCGCTCCTTCGGACGCCACCACGTCCACGAGGTCCTCAACGAGTCCACCGAGGAGCACGCCGTGTCCGTGCACGCCTACTACCCCCCGCTGCCGCGCATCCGGCGCTACAGCCGCACGGGACACGTCCTGCGGCTGGAGCAGGTCGAGCGTCCGGCGGACTGGCAGTGAGCGGTCCGAGCGCCCCTCACGAGGGCCTGCCGAACGGTGATCGGCCGACGGGCGTGGACGACCTGCTCGAGCGGGTGCGTACGGGGTACACGCGCGTGGAGCCACGAGAGGCGTACGAGGCCGCACGCGCGGGTGAGGCGCTGCTGGTCGACATCCGGTACGCGGCCCTGCGGGAGCGGGACGGTCTGATCCCCGGTGCCCTGGTCGTCGAGCGCAATGAGCTGGAGTGGCGCCTCGACCCCCAGGGCAGTCACCGCCTCCCCGAAGCCACGAGCCATGACGTGCGGGTGGTCGTGATCTGCAACGAGGGCTATGCGTCGAGCCTGGCCGCCGCGTCCCTGCACCAGCTGGGGCTGCACCGGAGCACCGACCTCGTCGGCGGTTTCCAGGCCTGGAAGGCGGCGGGGCTCCCGGTGACGTCGTAGCCGGACTGTCTGCCCGCCCGGCTCAGCCCACTGGCGATCCAGTTCCTTGGTGATCCAGTCCGTCAGCGGTCCGGTCCCTCGGCGGTCCAGGCCCCCGGCGGGAGGTACAGCGGGGCTGTGTCCGCGTTGGCCCTGGTGACCAGGGGCCGCCCGACCGGCCATACCGATGCTGAACGCGGTCAGGACCGACAGGGCGACAGCACTGCCGAGGGCGACGGTGAGCCGAGCGCGACGGTGAAAAGCAGGACCGGCAAGGCATCGGTACGCGGTGCACAGCCGCCTGTGCACAGATGCTTGTGCACTGCGGTGATCCGGCGTCCTCAGCGGGGGGTTGTCCCCACCCGAGATGGATGCGAGGAGGGCGGAGAAACCTCGTTCAGAACTCCTGGTCCTCCAGGAACTCCGTGTTCTCGCCCTCCTCCTCCAGCGCCTGCCGGACCACTCGCAGGGCCATGCCCTCGGGGTAGCCCTTGCGCGCGAGCATGCCGGCGAGGCGGCGCAGCCGTTTGTCGCGGTCGAGGCCGCGGGTCGCGCGCAGCTTGCGGGCGACGAGTTCTCGCGCCGTCTCCTCTTCCTGCTCGGAGTCGAGCTGGGAGACGGCCTCGCCGATCAGCGCCGGGTCGACCCCCTTGGTCCGCAGTTCCTGGGCGAGCGCGCGCCGGGCGAGTCCCCGGCCGTGGTGGCGGGACTCCACCCAGGCGTCCGCGAAGGCACCGTCGTTGATCAGCCCGACCTCCTCGAACCGCGAGAGCACCTCCTCCGCCACGTCGTCCGGGATCTCTCTCTTACGCAGGGCGTCGGCGAGTTGCTTCCGGGTCCGCGGGGTCCCGGTGAGCAGGCGCAGGCAGATCGCCCGTGCCCGCTCAGCCGGGTCCCCTGAAGGCTCCCCCTGCTCGGCCCTGGACGAGGAAGGGGTGCCTCCGTCCTCGGCGGACGGTTCTCCGAAGCCGCGCCGACGGCGCCCACGCCCGCCACGTGAACCTCCTTCGGTGCCGCGCCGAGCACGGCCGCCACGGGGCCGGCCGTCGCCGTCCGTCCCCTCACTCCGGTACGAGCCGCTCTCCGCCCGGTCGTCACCGACCTGGGCGGGGCCGCCGTCGGCCCCGCCCCCCGCCTCTCGGGGGGTCTCGGGGGAGACGTACTCGGCCCAGTCCGTTCGTCGCGTCACGGTCAGCTCTTGGCAGCCGCGGCCTTGGTCTTGGCGGTCTTGGCTGCGGGAGCCGGAACCGCCTTGGTGGCGTCGTCCGCGGGCGTGCCGGCGGCCACCGCGGCGACCGTGCTCGGCTCGGCGGCGGGCTCCTCCGGACGCACGCCGACGCCCAGCTTCTCCTTGATCTTCCTCTCGATCTCGTTGGCGAGGTCGGGGTTGTCCTTCAGGAAGTTACGGGCGTTCTCCTTGCCCTGTCCCAGCTGGTCGCCCTCGTACGTGTACCAGGCACCGGCCTTGCGGACGAAGCCGTTCTCCACGCCCATGTCGATCAGACCGCCCTCGCGGCTGATGCCCTGCCCGTAGAGGATGTCGAACTCGGCCTGCTTGAAGGGCGGCGCGACCTTGTTCTTGACGACCTTGACGCGGGTGCGGTTGCCGACTGCGTCCGTGCCGTCCTTCAGGGTCTCGATGCGACGGATGTCGAGTCGCACCGAGGCGTAGAACTTCAGCGCCCGGCCACCGGTCGTGGTCTCCGGAGAGCCGAACATCACACCGATCTTCTCGCGGAGCTGGTTGATGAAGATCGCGGTGGTCTTGGACTGGTTGAGCGCGCTGGTGATCTTCCGCAGCGCCTGGCTCATCAGCCGGGCCTGAAGACCGACGTGGCTGTCGCCCATCTCGCCCTCGATCTCCGCGCGCGGGACGAGCGCGGCGACGGAGTCGATGACGATGAGGTCGAGGGCTCCGGAGCGGACCAGCATGTCCACGATCTCGAGGGCCTGCTCGCCGTTGTCGGGCTGCGAGAGGATCAGGTTGTCGATGTCGACGCCGAGCTTCTTCGCGTACTCGGGGTCGAGGGCGTGCTCCGCGTCCACGAAGGCGACCTGGCCGCCGGCCTTCTGCGCGTTCGCCACGGCGTGCAGCGTCAGCGTGGTCTTACCGGAGGACTCCGGGCCGTACACCTCCACCACGCGGCCACGCGGCAGACCGCCGACCCCGAGGGCGACGTCGAGTGCGGTCGACCCGGTGGGGATGACCTCGATGGGCTCGTTCGGCCGCTCGCCGAGACGCATCACGGCGCCCTTGCCGAACTGCCGTTCAATCTGTGCGAGTGCGGCATCCAATGCCTTCTCGCGGTCGGTTCCTGCCATGGGTTCCACCCGGTTTGCTTGAGTCGATCGCTTCACGTCAAAGACGCTAACGCCTGCCACTGACAATGCGCCCCGACGCCGGTCCGGCCTGTGGATAACTAGGGCGCTTCTCCGTCCAAACCGGGACGGAACGCCCGACCAGAGTCTTACCGGTGCCTCCATAAGAATAGATGTTCGATTTTCGTGTCAAGCGCACCACGCGGCACTTCCGAGGCTACGTTCACGTGCCGGCAACGCCCCGGATGCAACCCTCGGGCGGGCCCTCCCGCCCGTGCTCCCGACTGCTCCCGCGGGCGTACGGCGGGTGTCTCCGGCGGGACGACGACGGCCTGCGGCGCAGCCGGGACGCTCGGCTCATGAACGAGCAGACGACCGGACCGGCCCGCGGCGAAGCGGTGCCGAGGCATCCGACACCGCTCCGGCAACCCCTGCGCATCCTCGACAGCCAGTACCGCCCGCCCCGTCTTTTCCGTCTTCCCCGCCTGCCCCGTCCATACCGCCTCTACGAGGCGACGGCGCTCCTGCTGATCCTCTCCGGTCTCGTCCACCTGGCGGTGTTCGCCGTCGGCGGCGGTCCGTGGAACGGGCCCGTCTCCTGGCGCAAGCCGGTGACCTTCGGGCTCTCCTTCGGGGTGACGCTCCTCGCGGTCGTCCAGGTCACTTCGTATGCGCGGGTCCGACCACGGCTGCGCACCGCGCTGCTCGGGGTGTTCGCCGCCGACTGCGTCGTGGAGGTCGGGGGCATCACCCTTCAGGCGTGGCGGGGAGTGCCCTCGCACCTGAACATGGAGACCTCCTTCGACACGGCCGTGTCCATGACACTCACGGTCGGCGGCGTGGTCCTCATGGTGCTGCTCACCGTGTTCGCCATGGCGTCCTTCCGGCACCCGCCGACGGGCCCGGCCGGGATGGCCCTCGCGGTCCGCTCCGGTTTCGCGATCCTGCTCGTCGGGCTCGCCTCGGGTGCGGCGATGATCGCGCGCGGTGTCGTGCTCACCCGCACCGGGCACCAGGACGCGGCCTACCACTCCACTGCCTCGCTCAAGCCCCTGCACGGGGTGAGCCTGCACGCCGTCCTGGTACTGCCTGCCCTGGCCTGGCTGCTGTCCCGCACCCGCTGGAGCGAGACCGTGCGGTGGCGGATCGTGGCCGCGGCCGTGGGTTGTTACGCGGCCTCGGTCGCCACCACCGCGGTATGGGCGGTCCTCAGGTACTGACTCCCGCTCGCCGTCAGTCGGACCCCTCCCGCGACCCGCTCCGCCGGTCCCGAACCCGCCCCCACAGACGCCTCGCGCTCGCGAGCGGTCCCGGCCCGTCGCCCCGCCCCCGGTGTCCGTGGACACGGGGGTCGTCCGTGACGTCGTAACGCTTCACGTAGGCGCCCAGGAACGCCTGCAGCGTCGCGACCGCCGGGATGGAGATCAGTGCGCCGACGGCGCCGAGCAGGGCAGTGCCCGCGATGACGGAGCCGAAGGCGACGGCGGGGTGGATGTCGACGGTCTTCGAGGTCAGCTTGGGCTGAATCATGTAGTTCTCGAACTGCTGGTAGACCACGACGAAGATGAGCACCCACAGTGCGTACAGGGGCGAGACCGTGAAGGCGATCAGCATGGGCAGGGCGCCCGCGAGATAGGTACCGATGGTGGGGATGAACTGGGAGACCACCCCCACCCAGACGGCGAGCACGGGCGCGTACGGGATGCCGAGAGCCTGGAGCAGTACGTAGTGGGCGACGCCGGAGATCAACGCCATCAGTCCGCGCGAGTAAAGGTAGCCGCCGGTCTTGTCGACGGCGATCTCCCACGCCCGCAGTACCTCGGTCTGCCTGGCGGGCGGCAGGACGGAGCACAGCGCGCGGCGCAGGCGCGGTCCGTCGGCGGCGAAGTAGAACGAGAACAGGGCGATGGTGAGCAGTTGGAAGAGGCCGCCGAGGACCTGCGTGGAGACGTCCAGAACTCCCGCGGCGCTGTTCTGGGCGTACTTCTTCAGCCAGGCGGAGTGGAGCAGGCCCTCCTGGATGTCCACACGCCTGAGGTTGGTGTGGAAGGTCGTGTTGACCCAGTTGATCACGGAGTCGAGGTACTCCGGGAAGCCCTCGATCATCTTGATGATCTGACCCGCGAGCATCGAGCCGAGCAGCGTGAAGAAGCCGGCGACCACGATCAGCAGGCCGAAGAAGACCAGGAAGGTGGCGAGCCCCCTGCGCATCCCACGGGCGGCCATCCGGCTGACCGCCGGCTCTGCGGCGAGGGCCAGGAAGAACGCGATCAGGATGTTGATCAGCAGGTTGATGAGCTGGTGGAAGGCCCAGGTGCCCAGTTGGAACGCACCGATGAGAGCGAGCGCGAGCACCATGGCGCGCGGAAGCCAGCGCGGCATCCGTGCGCCCTGCTCGGCGCCGCCGTCGGCCGGAGGCGGCCCGGTGGGCGGCTTCGCGCCGGGCGGGGGTGTGTGCCGGACGGCCTGCCCGGTCTCGTCAGTGGGTTCCACGAGCCAAGTCTCGCCTACGGCACCGACAGCCGGACAACCGCCTGCGATCTTCGTGACGGATCAGCGCATCTCCTGGGGAACGTTCATCACCGCGCACACCACGCGCCACACGTCCTTGGCCTCCCAGCCGTCCGCCAGCGCCTCGTGCACCGTGCGTCCGCCGAGTTCCGCCATCACGTGATCGCGCGCGAATGTCTCGGCATGCCCCGTGCCGAAGTGCTCGTCCATTCGCTGCCAGAAGACCGTCAACCGCATGACACCAGTATCCCGCGCGCGGGGGTGCCCCTCGCCGGGACCGCCTGCCGAGACCGCTTTCCGCCCTACGGTCTGACGCATGGCCGAAACCGGAGCATCCCCACTCCCCCCGACGCCCCCGGCGCACTCCCCGCTCTTCCGCGCCGAGCACTTCGTCTGGCTCACCGCGCGCGTGCTGGAGCAGCGCATCTTCGCGCACGACTTCCTGCACGGCGCCGCCGACCCCGTCGAGACCGCCCTCGACGCCTACCTCAACGAGGACGGTGGATACGGCCATGCGCTGGAACCCGATCTGCGCGGGCCCGTGAGCCAGCCCCTGCACACCGTGCGCGCACTGCGTGTCCTGGACTCGATCGGGCGGCTCGGCGGGCGGCGCGTGGAGCGGGTGTGCCGCTACCTGACCTCGGTCTCCACCGGCGACGGCGCGCTGCCCGCGATCCATCCCAGCCAGCGCGGGTACCCGGCGGCCCCCTTCATCCCGATCGTGGACGACCCGCCCAGCGAACTGCTGTCCACCGGGCCGGTGGTGGGCCTTCTGCACCGCAACGACGTGTGGCACGCCTGGCTGTTCAGGGCCACGGACTTCTGCTGGCAGGCGGTGGACTCCCTCGAGCGGTCCCATCCGTACGAGATCGAGGCGGCCGTGGACTTCCTGGACTCCGCCGCCGACCGCCCGCGAGCGGAGGCGGCCGCCGACCGGCTGGGCCGCCTGGTGCGCGCGCACCGGCTCGCCGCGCTGGATCCGGACGACCTGGACGCGTACTCGGTCGCACCCGGCTACGCCCCCGGTGAGCACCACTTCCCGTACGACTTCGCGCGTACACCGCACTCCCTCGCGCGGGCATGGTTCACCGACGACGAGATGGCCAGTTCCCTGGATCACCTCGCCGACGATCAGCAACAGGACGGCGGCTGGCCCGTCCGATGGCGTCGCTGGGCGCCCGGCACCGCCCTGGAGGCACGCCCCATGGTGACGATCGAGGCCCTGCGCACCCTCAGGGCCTACGGCCGCGCCATCGGCTGATCGGCCACCGGCGCCGCAACCCGCGCCCGCCCTCCTGCACCGTCACCCACCCATGGCCCGCACCCCCGCCGTGACCATCACGGCGGCGGCGACGACCAGCAGGAAGGGCGCGCGCATCAGGAGGGCGACGAGGGCCGCGGCGAGTCCCGCGGCCCTCGCGTCCAGCACGAGCGCCCGGCCGTCCGCGAAGGTCTGCTGAGCGGTGAGGGCGGCGAGCAGGGCGACGGGGAGCAGGGCCGCGAACCGCCTGACCAGTGGCCGCTCGAGAAGACCGGCGGGTACGAGCAGTCCCGCGAGCTTGACGAGATAGCAGCCGGCAGCGGTCGCGCCGATCGCGATCCAGGTGTTCAACGCTGCTCCTCCTCCATGTCGACCCGACCGGCGCGTCCGGTCTGCCCGGCCCGGCGCCGGCCCTCGAGGTACAGGACGACCGGCGCGGCGAGCGCGGCGGTCAGCACGGGCACCCCGGCGGGCAGCACGGGCAGCAGACCGAGCCCCAGGAGCACCGCGAGCCCGGCGACGGCCCGCTCGGCGGTGGTCCTCAGCATGGGCGCGAGCAGCGCCAGGAAGACGGCGGGCCCGGCCGCGTCGAGCCCCCACGCGTCCGTGTCCCCGATCGCCTCGGCACCCAGGGCGCCCACCAGCGTGGTGAGGTTCCACAACACGTACAGAGTCAGCCCGGTGACGGCGAAGCCGATGCGCGCGGCGCGCCGCCCGGGCTGGGCGAGCGAGACCGCCGCCGTCTCGTCGATCACCCACTGGGCGGCGAACGGGCGCACCGCGCGCGGGAGCGCCAGCGACTGTGACAGACGCAGACCGTAGAAGGCGTTGCGCACGCCGAGGAAGAAGGCGCCCGCGGCGGCCGTCAGCGGATTACCACCCGCCGCCAGCGCCCCGACCAGCGCGAACTGGGACGCGCCGGTGAAGACGAGGAGACTGAGCGCGCAGGTCTGCCACACCGAGAGTCCACCGCCCGCCGAGGTCACCCCGAAGGCGAACCCGGAGAGCCCTACGGCGATCCCGACCCCGAGGGCGTCCCGTACGACGGCGGCGTCCGGCCGTCCCCCGCCGCCGGGCCGGATGTCTGTGAGAGCTTTCTGTTCTGCCACGCCCACGACGGTAGGAGCAGCCCCCCGGGCGAGTCTTGTACGTTCTTGCGCTCCCGCTGGTACGCGCCCGGAGGGACCCCGACGATCCTGGCGAAGTGGCGGTTGAGGTGTGGCTGGTCGGTGAACCCCACCGCGACGGCCGCCTCCGCGGGGGCAATCCCCGCGTCCAGCAGGCGCCGTGCCCGCCGCACCCGGGCATCCGTCAGCCAGGCGTGGGGCGGCAGCCCGTACACATCCCGGAAGGCCCGCAGCAGGGCGAACGAACTCGTCCCCAGATCCCCGGCCAGTTGTTCCAGCGTCGGCGGATCGGCCAGCCGTTCCTCCAGCACAGCACGCGCGCGTGCCGCGACCCGTTGCCCGGCCGACCGCACCTCCCGCTGCGGCAGCGGTCCACCGTTGAGCCGCAGCAGCCGCGTCACGGCCACCCGCAGCAGCGTGTCGGCGGCCAGCGCGTTGCCCTCCTCGGCGGCTCGGAGCACCTGATGCACCAGTGCGACGGCGTACGGATCGTCCAGCACGGGATCGGCGAACCCCGGGGTACCGCGAAGGGTCGTCGTCTCGGCCGCGATCCCGGCCACGACGTCGGGCGACGGATACACGGCTCCGTAGCGCCACCCCTGCGGCACCCCGGCCCGCCCGGTGTGCGGGGTGTCCGGGTTGATCAGCGCGAGCGTTCCCGCGCCCGCGTACTGATCGGCCCCCCGATGGTGGAAGACCTCCACGCCCTCGGCGATGCCGGCGATCACGAAATGTTCGTGGGTGTGCCGTACGAAGGTCTTGCGGACATACCGGGCTCGCAGCAGATCGACGCCGGGCAGCTCGGCATACCGCCAGTGCCGCGCCAGTTCGCCCGAGACCGAATTCACCACCTCTCCATTCTCCGCGACGCGCCGCCGCGCCCCGCCCCAGGCCCGCTTCCCACGCCGTTACCGTCGCCCCCCAACCCCCCACGCCACCGCACGACCGACGCCGACGGTGCCGACAGCACCGAGCGGGGGGGTGCCACATCACCGCAGGTCAGAGCAATTGTCAGTGGCCGGGTGCAGGATGGACGCATGGTCAGCTCCGCACACCGAGCCCTCGACGGCTTCTCCCCCGCGACCCGCGGCTGGTTCACGGGGGCCTTCTCCGCGCCCACCGCGGCCCAGGCGGGCGCGTGGCAGGCCATCGGGGAGGGCTCGGACGTGCTGGTGGTGGCCCCGACCGGATCAGGGAAGACGCTGGCCGCCTTCCTCGCCGCCCTGGACCAGCTCGCCTCGACACCCCCACCCGCCGACCCGAAGAAGCGCTGCCGAGTCCTCTACGTCTCGCCCCTCAAGGCCCTCGCGGTCGACGTGGAGCGCAACCTGCGCAGCCCCCTGACCGGCATCCGCCAGGAGTCCGTGCGTCTCGGCCGGCCCGAGCCGGAGGTCAAGGTCGGCATCCGCTCCGGCGACACCCCGCCCGCCGAGCGCCGCGCGCTGTCCACGCGCCCCCCGGACATCCTGATCACGACGCCCGAGTCCCTGTTCCTGATGCTGACGTCAGCCACGCGCGACGCGCTGACGGGCATCGAGACGGTGATCCTGGACGAGGTGCACGCGGTGGCGGGCACCAAGCGCGGCGCGCACCTGGCGCTCTCCCTGGAGCGGCTGGACGAGCTACTGCCGAAACCGGCCCGCCGTATCGGCCTCTCGGCCACGGTCCGCCCGGTCGACGAGGTGGCGCGTTACCTCTCCCCCCACCGCAAGGTGGAGATCGTCCAGCCGAAGTCCGGCAAGGAGTTCGACCTCTCGGTCGTCGTCCCCGTCGAGGATCTGGGCGAGCTGGGCGGCTCCCCGGTCGCCGAGGGCTCCGCGGGTGCGGAGCGTCCGTCGATCTGGCCGCATGTCGAGGAGCGGATCGCCGACCTCGTCCAGGCCCACCGCTCCACCATCGTGTTCGCCAACTCCCGCCGACTCGCCGAACGCCTGTGCAACCGGCTCAACGAGATCGCCTACGAGCGGGCCACCGGCGAGACTCTGGACGAGCACCACTCACCCGCTGAGCTCATGGGCGGCTCGGGCGCGGCCCAGGGCGCCCCGCACGTCATCGCGCGCGCCCACCACGGCTCGGTCTCGAAGGAACAGCGCGCGCTCGTGGAGGAGGACCTCAAGGCCGGCCGGCTACCCGCCGTCGTGGCGACCTCAAGCCTCGAGCTCGGCATCGACATGGGCGCGGTCGATCTCGTCATCCAGGTCGAGTCCCCGCCCTCGGTGGCCTCGGGCCTCCAGCGCGTCGGCCGCGCGGGGCACCAGGTGGGCGCTGTGTCCACCGGCGTGGTCTTCCCGAAGTACCGCGGTGACCTCGTCCAGGCCGCGGTGGTCACCGAGCGGATGCGCACGGGCTCGATCGAGTCCCTGAAGGTCCCCGCCAACCCCTTGGACGTCCTGGCGCAGCAGCTCGTCGCCATGACCGCGCTCGACACCTGGCAGGTCGACGACCTGCTGACCACGGTCCGCCGTGCCGCCCCGTTCGCGTCACTCCCGGAGTCGGCGTTCACCGCGGTACTGGACATGCTGGCCGGCCGCTACCCGTCCGACGCGTTCGCCGAGCTGCGCCCGCGCGTGGTGTGGGACCGCGTCGCCGGCACGGTCACCGGCCGTCCCGGCGCCCAGCGCCTGGCCGTCACCTCCGGGGGCACGATCCCCGACCGGGGCCTGTTCGGCGTCTTCCTGGCGGGTGCCGACCCCAAGAAGGGCGGCGGCCGCGTCGGCGAGCTCGACGAGGAGATGGTCTACGAGTCCCGCGTGGGCGACGTCTTCACGCTCGGCACCAGCTCCTGGCGCATCGAGGACATCACACGCGACCGCGTCCTGGTCTCCCCCGCTCCGGGCGTCCCGGGCCGCCTGCCCTTCTGGAAGGGGGACCAGCTGGGCCGTCCGCTGGAACTCGGGCGGGCGGTGGGGGCGTTCCTGCGCGAGGTCGGCTCCCTGCCCAAGGACGACGCCCGGCTCCGGCTGCTCACCGCGGGACTGGACGCCTGGGCGGCCGACAACGTGCTCTCCTACCTGGACGAACAGCGCCAGGCCTGCGGACACATCCCCGACGACCGGACGATCGTCGTGGAGCGTTTCCGGGACGAGCTGGGCGACTGGCGGGTCGTCGTGCACTCTCCCTTCGGAGCCCAGGTCCACGCCCCCTGGGCCCTCGCCCTGGGCGCGAAACTCTCCGAGCGCTACGGCATGGACGCCCAGGTCATGCACGCCGACGACGGCATCGTCCTGCGTCTGCCGGACGCCGATCTCATGAGCCTGGACCTGCTCGACCGTGAGCCGGCGAAGGCCGGCACGGAATACGACGCCGAACAGGCGCCGGTCGGCGCGGCGGACGTCGTCTTCGACAAGGGCGAGGTCGACCAGATCGTCACCGATCAGGTCGGCGGCTCGGCCCTGTTCGCGGCCCGCTTCCGCGAGTGCGCCGCCCGCGCGCTGCTGCTGCCGCGCCGCAGCCCCGGCAAGCGCACCCCGCTGTGGCAGCAGCGCCAGCGCGCCGCCCAACTGCTCCAGGTGGCGAGTGAGTTCGGCTCGTTCCCGATCGTCCTGGAAGCGGTCCGCGAGTGCCTCCAGGACGTTTTCGACGTTCCCGGTCTCGTGGAGCTGATGGGCGACCTGGAGGCCCGCAAGGTGCGCTTGGTCGAGGTGACGACCCCGGAGCCGTCCCCCTTCGCACGCTCCCTCCTCTTCGGCTACGTCGCCCAGTTCCTCTACGAGGGCGACTCCCCGCTCGCCGAGCGCCGCGCCGCCGCCCTCTCGCTCGACTCCCGCCTGCTGGCCGAGCTGCTCGGCCAGGCGGAACTGCGCGAACTGCTCGACGCCGAGGTCCTCACGGAACTGGAACAGGAACTCCAGTGGCTCACCGAGGACCGCCGGGTGAAGGACCCCGAAGGTGTGGCCGACCTCCTGCGCCTCCTCGGTCCGCTCAGCGACACCGAGCTGGCCGAACGCGGCGCCGAACCGCAGTGGGCGCGGGAGCTGGGCGCCGCACGCCGTGCCATCCGGGTCCGCATCGCCGGCGCCGAGCACTGGTCGGCGGTCGAGGACGCGGGCCGCCTGCGCGACGCGCTGGGCACCGCGCTGCCGGTAGGAGTACCGGAAGCCTTCACGGAGCCGGTCAAGGATCCGCTCGGCGACCTCCTCGCGCGCTACGCCCGCACCCACGGGCCGTTCACCTCCGCCGGCGCGGCCGCCCGCTTCGGCCTCGGCGTGGCGGTGACGGAGGGCGCCCTCCAGCGGCTCGCGGCCGGCGGGCGCGTCGTCCAGGGCGAGTTCCACCCGGCAGGCATCGGCCAGGAGTGGTGCGACGCGACGGTTCTTCGCAGGCTGCGCCGCCGCTCCCTGGCCGCCCTGCGGCACGAACTGGAACCGGTGCCGCCGCCCGCGCTCGCCCAGTTCCTGCCCCAGTGGCAGCACATCGGCAAGGCGCACTCCCTGCGCGGCACCGACGGACTGGTGCGCGCCCTCGAGCAGCTCCAGGGCGCGTCGGTGCCCGCCTCGGCACTGGAGAGGCTCGTCCTGCCGTCCCGCGTACGGGACTACGCCCCAGCCATGCTCGACGAACTCACCGCGGCCGGAGATGTGGTCTGGGCCGGAGCGGGCGCCCTCCCCGGCAAGGACGGCTGGATCTCCCTGTACCTCGCGGACGCGGCGCCGCTGCTCCTGCCGCCGCCCCACCCGCTGGAGCTGACGACACTTCACCAGTCGGTCCTGGACGCCCTGTCCGGGGGCTACGGCCTGTTCTTCCGCCAGATCGCCGATCAGGTCCGCGCCACCACGCACCCCGACGCCACGGACCCGCAACTCGCCGACACCGTCTGGGATCTGGCCTGGTCCGGCCGGCTCACCAACGACACGCTCGCCCCCCTGCGCGCCCTGCTGGGCTCGGGCCGCACGGCCGGCTCCACGGCCCATCGTGCCAAGCGCACGGTCCCGCGCGGCCGCTACGGCTCGCTCACAGCCGCGGCCCGGCCCGCCTCCCGCAGCGGCCCACCGACCGTCGCCGGACGCTGGTCCCTCCTGCCCGCCCACGAACCCGATCCGACGGTCCGCGCCCACGCCCTGGCCCGCACCCTGCTCGACCGGCACGGCGTGGTGACCCGGGGCGCGGTCGCCGCCGAGGGCGTCGAAGGCGGCTTCTCGGCGACGTACCGCATTCTGTCCGTCTTCGAGGAGAGCGGTCAGGCCCGTCGCGGATATGTCGTCGAAGGTCTCGGTGCGGCCCAGTTCGCCATGGACGGTGCCGTGGACCGGCTGCGCGCCGTGGCCAACGCCCGCGACCGCGGTGAGTCGCTGCCGGGCCCGCGGCAGGCGGCGGGCCCCACGGACGACTACGGCTTCTCCGACGGCTTCCCGGCCGACGACGCATGGGACGCACCGGGCCTCGACGCCCGCTCGCCCTCCCCGTTCGGCGCCCCGGCGACCCCCGCCTCGGGGGACACGTACGTGTCCCCCCTGGACTTCGCCTCCCCGGGCGCCGGCGGCCCCCGAGGGGGCAGCGGATTCCCGAACGTCTCGGGCGTCACGAAGGGCGCAGGCTTCCCGAACGGCTCGGGCTCCCCCGGCCACCGCACCACCCGAAGCGCCCCGAACCGCGACCGCTACGGGACCCCGTCCCCCACCTCCCGCGCCGTCGTCCTCGCCGCCGCCGATCCGGCGAACGCGTACGGCGCCGCGCTGGGCTGGCCCGAACCACCGACCGGCGCCGGGCACAAACCGGGCCGCAAGGCCGGTTCCCTGGTGGTGCTCGTGGACGGCGAACTCACGCTCTACATGGAACGCGGCGGCAAGACTCTGCTGGCCTGGCCCTCCACCCCCAACGGCGAGGACGCCCCCACCGACGATCCGCGCCTGCACACCGCCGCGGAGGCTCTCGCGGAGGCCGCGCGCGCGGGCTCCCTCGGCACCGTCACCGTGGAGCGCGTCAACGGCGTCTCGGCTCTCACCTCCCCCATCGGCACCCTCCTGGAAGGAGCGGGCTTCATCGCGACCCCACGCGGCCTGCGACTGCGCGCATGACCGCCACACCCCGCCCGGAGCGACTCGCATGTCACCCTTGACCCATGCCCGAAGGTGACACGGTCTGGCAGGCCGCGAGGCGTCTGCACGACGCCCTCGCCGGCAAGGTGCTGACCCGTTCGGATCTCCGGGTGCCCAAATACGCCACCGCAGACCTCACCGGCCGCACCGTCCTGGACGTCGCTTCGCGCGGCAAACACCTCCTCACCCGCGTCGAAGGCGGCCTGACGCTCCACTCCCACCTGCGCATGGACGGCTCCTGGAAGGTGTTCGCGAACGACCAGCGCTGGACCGGCGGCCCGGCACACCAGATCCGGGTGATCCTCGGCACCCATGACCGCACCGCCGTCGGTTACCGCCTCCCCGTCCTCGAGCTGTTGCGCACCGCCGACGAACAACAAGCCGTCGGCCACCTCGGTCCCGACCTGCTGGGACCCGACTGGAACCCCGAGCAGGCACTCGCCAATCTCCTCACGGACCCCACCCGCTCACTCGGCGAGGCCCTTCTCGACCAGCGCAACCTCGCCGGCATCGGCAATGTCTACAAGTGCGAGCTCTGCTTCCTTCTGGGCGCCACCCCGTGGCTCCCCGTCGGCGCGCTCCCCGCCGACCGCGCCGCCAAGCTGCCCGCCCTCGCGAAGAAGCTGCTGGAGGCCAACCGCGACCGCCCGGTCCGCAGCACGACGGGCCGCCGCGGCCAGGACCTCTTCGTCTACGGCCGCGCGCCCCGCCCCTGTCTGCGCTGCGGAACTCGGGTCCGGCTGGCCGACCAGGGCGACGGCTCGCGCGAGCGCCCGACCTACTGGTGCCCCGCCTGCCAGACCGGCCCCGCCCCGGCACCCGGCTCCCCGCCAACGCGCCGACTCCGCTCACGCACCACCCGTTGAGCGCCCGCACCACCCCACACCCGCGACCCCGTTGCGGTTCCTCCGCCCGGCATCCGCACCGGTCACCACAATTGACGGACCGTCAGGAACCCTCGTACCGTCCCTTCATGGTTGTGAAGGCGTACGACCTCACCGGACGCACCGCATTCGTCACCGGCGCCGCGAGCGGAATCGGCCGCGCCTGCGCCGTACTGCTCGCCCAGGCGGGCGCCACCGTGCACGGGGCGGACCGCGACGCGCAGGGCCTGCACGAAACGGCGACGCTGATCAAGGACCTGGGCGGCACAGCCCGCACCCACCACCTCGACGTCACGGACCGGGTCCAGGTCCGGCAGGCCGTCGAATCCTGCGAGCGGCTGGACATCATGGCCGCCGTCGCCGGGATCATGCACAGCAGCCCGGTCCTGGAGACCAGGGACGAGGATTTCGACCGGATCCTGGCCGTCAACTTCAAGGGCGTCCTCTACGCCTGCCAGGAAGCCGCCCGCCTGATGCTGGCGCGCGACACCCGCGGGAGCATCATCACCATGGCCTCGGGCGCCGTGGACACCGGTGGCCCCGGCCTGCTCTGCTACGGCGTCGCCAAGGCGGCCGTGGTGCAGTTGACGAAAACCCTCGCGACGGAGGTCGGCAGGCACGGCATCCGCGTCAACGCCGTCGCCCCGGGCTGGATCCGCACACCCATGACCGACCGCCACGACGCCGACGCGCAGGCGCACACCGAGACGCGCATGGCCCGCATGTCGCCGCTCGGTCGGGTCGGCCAGCCCGAGGACATCGCCCACGCCGTACTCCACCTGGCCTCGGACGCGTCGGCATTCACAACGGGCCAGATCCTCCGCCCGAACGGTGGCGTGGCAATGCCCTGGTGATCGACACACCCCAGCGCCACCTACGCGGACCCCACCCCACGCCCTCCCAAAACGCACTGCCGCCACCCGACCCGCTCCACCCCACGCCGACCACGCCGACCCCTGGTCGCCCTCGGCCCCGCCTCGCCCGAGCACGCCCCCGGCCGCCCCGGCCTCCACCCACGCTCCGCCCCATGCCGACTCCGACCCGACTCCCCCGGCAGCTCCGCCCGCCTCACCCACCGCCCGGCCTCCGTACCCAGCCCCCGACCCGACACCACCCCGCCCGTCCACACGCCTCACCCCTGAGCCAGAACCGCCGTCCGCACCGGGCAGCCCCTCGCAAGACCCCTCCCCATCCAGGCGCCCAGCCCCAATCGCGGTCTCACCGCTGCCCCACGCCCCAGCCGGCCCTTCAGCCCGCCGACGCCCCAGCCGCCCGCCTGCCGGAGTCAGCGGCTCCAGCACCGCCAAGTACCACCACCACCGCCGCCGCGCCGACCACCCTGAGCCCACCCTCGGACACCGACGGCCCGGCCACCGCCCACGCCCCTCGCCCACCCCGTCCACGCCCCACGGCCCTCGTCGCCCCCTCTCGCCCCTCGCCCCCTTCCCACGCCCCCAGACACTTCAGCCCGCCACGCCGCCGCCCGCAGCCCGGCCGCCCGCAGCCCCTCCGTCCCCGCCTCCGGCTCTCCCGCTCCTTCCAGCGCCCCGCCAGGCAGCCTTCCATCGCCCGTCCGCGACCGCCCCCGCCGCACGCGCCTTGGCCACGCAGTGCACCGGCAGCAGGCTCAGCCCCCACCCTCCGGCGGCTACCGCTCCCTCCAGCGCCCCGGCGTCGGGCACCACGACGAGCCTCACCACGGCCCACCACCACACGGCGCCCAGCCCCATACCGAGCCCCGCGAGCCCCAGCGCGGCCCCCTGCGCAGCTATTCGCCCCGCCATGGCCGTCACCTCCAGCCCAAGCCTCACCACGACACCCGAGTAACCCCACCCGCCTCCGGGGAGGCCGTCGCGGGACGCCCGCCCTCACCCGCCGGGCGGGGCGACGTACGGGCGGCACAGCGACGCATCACCCGCGCCGCTCCGCCGTTTCTCACGTTCTCCGCCGTTTCTCACGTTCTCCGCCGTCTCACACGTTCTCCGCCTGGAACATCCAGTGATGCTTCTCGAGATCGGCGGTGATGCCGATGAAGATGTCCTGGCTCACGGGATCCGCGTCCCCGGTGGCCGCCACCCGTTCCCGCATCCGGGTGATCACCGCGCTCAGAGCGGTGACGAGGGTCCCCACCGCGTCGGAGTCCTTGATCCAGCCCGCCGGCACCGCCCCGATGCCGCTGCCTACCGAGACCGTCGCCGCACGTCCGTCCGGCGAGACGCCCAGTGCCGAAGCACGCTCCGCCACGGTGTCCGAGTGGGCACGGGCGACGTCCACGACCTCGTCGAGCTGGAGGTGGACGGACCGGAAGCGGGGCCCGACGACATTCCAGTGGACCTGTTTGGCAACGAGCGAGAGGTCGATCAGATCGACGAGGGCGCCCTGCAACGCCTCCGAGACGGTCTTCAGATCGGCGTCGGACAGGGGACTCTTCACGACGTACATCCGTACCTCCGTTTGTTGGCCCCCGTCGTGCCCCTCCACGATGACCTCAGCACCCGGCACCGGCAAACGGACGCCAGACACGAAAAACCCCGACCGCACCCTCTCCGGGTCTTCCCGGAGAGGCCCCGGCCGGGGCCTCACACTTGCCTGTCCACGTGCCTGCGTAGCGTCACTCACACGCCCGGACGTCACACGCCCGAGCGCCGGACGCTCACGCCCGCGAACGTTACGCGGCGACCACGTCCACCGCCTCGGCGGGCGCTTTGATGGTCACCCGCTCCGGTGGCACACCGGTCACCGACACGGAACCCAGCATCGGACGAACCGACGCGGGTACAGGTCCGCCGGGGGTGGCCGCTGCAGACTGGGCCAGCTCGGCGAGAGCGAGCTCGTCGCTCACTTCCCGCATGAGCTCGGACATCCGTACGTCCAGCGCGTCGCAGATGGCGGAGAGCAGCTCGGAGGAAGCCTCCTTCTGCCCCCGCTCCACCTCGGAGAGATAGCCGAGTGAGACTCGGGCGGACGAGGAGACTTCGCGCAGAGTACGGCCCTGGCGCTGGCGCTGCCGACGCAGCACGTCACCCAGCAGGCGACGGAGCAGAATCATCGGTGGCTCCCTCCTCGGACCGCGTAGCCGCATCCTTCACGCCCCACCGTACCGCCTCGCGACGCGGCCGTGCGGGGAGCGATGTCGTGTTCACTCAGGGCTGTAAACATCAAAACCCCCCGTTCTGTTCCGTATCCTGTGCCCGCTCATTCCCGGTGTGTTCGCCCACAAGCTCTGTCAGGAGCAGCGCGAGTACGCTCCGTACACTCTCTCTACGAATTTCCGCCCGGTCGCCGTTCAACCGCAGGGCCTCCACTTTTCCGCCAGCGGCAGAACGGGAATCCGCTCCGGACGGCCCCTCCACCGCCACGAAGACCGTCCCCACCGGCTGCCCGTCCTGCGGGTCGGGGCCGGCGACTCCGGTGGTCGCGATGCCCCAGTCGGCACCCAGCGCCCTGCGGACTCCGGCGGCCATCCGGGCCGCGACCTGCGCGTCCACGGCACCGCGTGCGGCCAGCAGATCCGCGTCCACTCCGAGCAGCTCGTGCTTGAGTTCCGTGGCGTAGGCGGTGACGGAACCGCGGAAGACCTTGGACGCGCCGGGGACCGCTGTGATCTCTGCCGCGACCAGGCCACCGGTCAGCGACTCGGCCACGGCGAGCGTCTCCGCCCTCACGGTGAGTAGTCGCACCACGTCGGTGGCCGGGGACTTCACTCTTGCGTCTCCTCCAACGCGGCCTTGCGCTCCGCGATTCCCTGCCTGCGCAGCACAATGGCCTGTCTTATGTAGTCGAGCCCGGTCACCACGGTCAGGACGACCGCCACGGCCATCACCCAGAACCGCAGGGTGGCCAGCCACCCTGTCAGCGCCAGGACGTACATCCCGACGGCCACGCCCTGGACGAGCGTCTTCAGCTTGCCGCCCCGGCTCGCCGGGATGACGCCGTACCGGATGACCACAAAACGCAGCAGTGTGATCCCGAGTTCCCGGCCGAGGATCACGATCGTCACCCACCACGGCAGGTCGCCGAGCGAGGAGAGACAGATCAGCGCCGCTCCCATGATCGCCTTGTCGGCGATGGGGTCGGCGATCTTCCCGAAGTCGGTGACGAGGTCGTACGTCCGCGCCAGGTGCCCGTCGAACAGGTCGGTGATCATGGCGATCGCGAAGGCCGCCCAGGCGAACGCACGCCAGGCCGGGTCATAGCCGCCGTCGGCCAGCATCAGCGCGACGAAGCCCGGTACCAGGATCAGCCGGAGCATCGTCAGCAGATTCGCGATGTTCCATACGCTCGCCTGGTTGACGGCGGCAGCCGCCAGCTTCGCGCCGCGCGGCGGCCTGGCGGCACCCTCAGGGTCGGTGCCCGAGGCCGGTTCGGCGGCGGCGGACGTTCCCGGAAGCGGTACCGCGGCTCTCGCCTGCACACTCTGCGGAGCTTGTGCGCTCTGCGAGGCCTGGGAATCCGGTGAGGTCTGCGAGACCGGTGAGGCCGGCGAGGAGCCGCCCGCAGCCGATGTCGGAACACCCGTCATCTGCCCGCCTCCTCACTACACCCGAACGAGCCCGGCAGGGGCTCGGCCACCAGGTCGACACCTTCCGTACCGACCACCTTCGCCTCGACCATACGACCGACGCTCAAGTTTTCGCCCGATGTGAGCAGCACCTGGCCGTCCGTCTCCGGAGCCTGGTGCGCCCCGCGGCCGTGGACGCCCTCCTCGTCCACGGACTCCACGAGTACGTGCACGGTCTCGCCCACGCGCTCCTCGGCCCGCTGCGAGACGAGCTCCTCGGCGAGCCGCGAGACCCGGGCGAGCCGCTCGGCCACGACGTCCACGTCGAGCTTGTCCTCGTAGGTCGCGGCCTCGGTGCCGTCCTCGTCGGAGTAGCCGAAGACGCCGATCGCGTCCAGCCGCGCGCCGTTCAGGAAGCGCTCCAGCTCGGCCAGGTCGGCCTCGGACTCGCCGGGGAAGCCCACGATGAAGTTGGAGCGCACGCCCGCCTGGGGCGCCTTGCTCCGGATGGTGTCGAGCAGCTCCAGGAAGCGGTCGGTGTCACCGAAGCGGCGCATCGCGCGCAGCACACCGGGCGCGGAGTGCTGGAAGGACAGGTCGAAGTAGGGCGCGATCTTCGGCGTCGAGGTCAGCACGTCGATCAGACCGGGCCGCATCTCGGCCGGCTGGAGGTAGCTGACCCGCACCCGCTCGAGGCCGTCGATGTCCGCCAGCTCGGGCAGCAGCGACTCCAGCAGCCGGATGTCGCCGAGGTCCTTGCCGTAGGAGGTGTTGTTCTCGGAGACCAGCATGATCTCCTTGACGCCCTGCTCGGCCAGCCATCGCGTCTCGTTCAGCACGTCGCTGGGCCGGCGCGAGATGAAGGAGCCGCGGAAGGACGGGATGGCGCAGAAGGAGCAGCGCCGGTCGCAGCCGGAGGCGAGCTTGACCGAGGCGACCGGGGCGCCGTCGAGGCGTCGGCGCAGGGGTGCGCGGGGGCCGGACTGCGGGGCGAGCCCCTCCGGCAGGTCCGTCGGCGCGCCGTGCCCCGGCAGCGCCACGTCCGACGCCGACTGCCGCTCCGCCGGGCTGATCGGCAGCAGCTTGCGCCGGTCGCGGGGGGTGTGGGAGGCGTGGATGCCCCCGTTCAGGATGGTCTGGAGGCGGTCGGAGATGTCGGCGTAGTCGTCGAAGCCGAGCACGCCGTCGGCCTCGGGCAGGGCGTCGGCGAGTTCCTTGCCGTACCGCTCGGCCATGCAGCCGACCGCCACGACGGCCTGGGTTCTGCCATGCCCCTTGAGGTCGTTGGCCTCCAGCAGGGCGTCGACGGAGTCCTTCTTGGCGGCGTCGACGAAGCCGCAGGTGTTGACGACAGCGACGTCCGCGTCCTCGGCGTCCTCCACGAGGTGCCAGCCGTCCGCCTCCAAACGGCCTGCGAGCTCCTCCGAGTCCACCTCGTTGCGGGCGCAGCCAAGAGTGACGAGTGCGACGGTACGGCGTTCAGGCATGGGCTCAAGACTACTTTGTCCCACCGACACCAGACGTCGACGGGGTTGGCGATCTTCGTCAACCCCGTGCCGGCCCCCTACACCCGAGAGCCCGCCTGGCTCATCCGACCTGCGGGTCGCCCTTCGTGTACGTCAGCCGCTCCACGGCGCCTGACTGGAAGTCGTCGTCGAGCTTCTTGCCGTTGACGTACAGATCGATCGCGCCGGCGTCCCCGAGGACCAGGTTGATCTTCTCGCTGTCCTGGAAGGTCTTGGAGTCGCCCTGTTTGAGCAGACCGTCGAAGAGCAGGCGGCCGTTGTGGTCCTTCGCTGCGACCCAGCTGCGGCCGTCCGTGGCGCTGACCTGGACGGTCACCTTGTCCTGGGGTGCCGCGGCGATGGCGCTGTCGGAAGGTTCCGGCTTCTCGCCGACGGGCTTGTCGGTCTTCGTCGTGGGTGAGGCGGTCTTGCCGGTCGTGGGGGTGGCGCCGTCCGCGACCTGCTCCTTCGACCCGTCGTCGTCGCCGCCCGTGAACGCGGTGAAGCCGACGAAGCCGACCACGGCGACGATGGCGGCGACCATGGCCGCGGTCCAGTTCGGCCCGCGCCGCTCGGGGCGGATACGTTCCGCCTCGAAGAGCGGCGCTGCCGGGGTCGGTGCGGGACGGCCGCCGTGGGTGTCGTCGTACCGCTCGATCAGCGGGGCGGGGTCGAGGTGGACGGCCCTGGCCAGGGTCCGGATGTGCCCGCGGGCGTAGACGTCTCCGCCGCAGGGCGTGAAGTCGTCCGACTCGATGGCGTGGACGATGGCGATACGGACCCGGGTGGCGCTACTGACGTCATCGACGGTCAGCCCGGCCGTGATGCGCGCCTGCCGCAGGGCGCGGCCGATGGAGATGGGGGCTTCCTCGGACGGGTCTTCGAACGGACGCTCGTCTTCAGGGGAGTTGCCGATGGACACGGGGGCGCCTTTCGAGCGTGTAGCCACCTGTGCTGGAGGTTCAGTCTAGGGGGGGTGCCAAAGGGAGGGGCAACCGGGCGGTGGGACCTTTACGCCATCGGTATGGCCGGACACACCGATGGCGGGCCGGTTACGGCCCCGGCGAGGAGCCGCACCTGTCCTCTCGCTCAACTTGACGCCTGCCAAAGGGAAACGGTTGCCCACCGCTCTCTAACGGGTGAGTCACGGCCGACCGCCGCTTCCCCGACTGACGTCTACCCCTCAGAATCCCCCCGGATCACCGCGAGCACGCCGTCCAACTCGTCCGGCTTCACGAGAACGTCACGCGCCTTGGATCCCTCGCTGGGCCCGACGATGTTCCGCGACTCCATGAGGTCCATCAGCCGTCCGGCCTTGGCGAAGCCGACCCGCAGCTTGCGCTGGAGCATGGACGTCGATCCGAACTGGGTGGAGACGACCAGTTCGGCCGCCTGGCACAGCAGGTCGAGGTCGTCGCCGATGTCCTCGTCGATCTCCTTCTTCTGCTTGGTGCCGACCGTGACGTCCTCGCGGAAGACGGGCGCCATCTGGTCCTTGCAGTGCTGGACCACGGCCGCGACCTCGGCCTCGGTCACGAAGGCGCCCTGCATACGGGTCGGCTTGTTCGCGCCCATCGGAAGGAACAGGCCGTCGCCCTTGCCGATCAGTTTCTCGGCACCCGGCTGGTCGAGGATGACGCGCGAGTCGGCGAGCGAGGAGGTGGCGAAGGCGAGCCGTGAGGGCACGTTCGCCTTGATCAGGCCGGTGACGACGTCGACCGACGGGCGCTGGGTGGCGAGCACCAGGTGGATGCCGGCCGCGCGCGCGAGCTGTGTGATGCGCACGATCGAGTCCTCGACGTCACGCGGCGCGACCATCATCAGGTCGGCGAGCTCGTCGACGATCACCAGCAGGTACGGGTACGCCTGGAGCTCGCGCTCACTGCCCTCGGGCGGCTTCACGGTGCCCTCGCGCACCGCGCGGTTGAAGTCGTCGATGTGCCGGTAGCCGTACGCGGCGAGGTCGTCGTAGCGCAGGTCCATCTCGCGTACGACCCACTGGAGCGCCTCGGCGGCCCGCTTGGGGTTGGTGATGATCGGCGTGATGAGGTGGGGGATGCCCTCGTAAGCGGTGAGCTCGACCCGCTTGGGGTCGACCAGGATCATCCGGACGTCCTCCGGGGTCGCCCGGATCATGACCGAGGTGATCAGGCAGTTGATGCAGGACGACTTGCCGGAGCCGGTGGCACCGGCGACCAGCATGTGCGGCATCTTCGCCAGCGAGTGCATGACGTAGCCGCCCTCGACGTCCTTGCCGAAGGCGACCAGCATCGGGTCGTCGTCCTCGGCGGACTCGGCGAGCCGCAGCACGTCACCGAGGTTGACCATCTCCCGGTCGGTGTTCGGGATCTCGATGCCGACCGCGGACTTGCCGGGGATCGGGCTGATGATCCGCACGTCGGGGCTGGCGACGGCGTACGCGATGTTCTTCGCGAGCGCGGTGATCCGTTCGACCTTCACGGCGGGGCCGAGCTCGACCTCGTAGCGCGTGACCGTCGGCCCACGCGTGAAGCCGGTGACGGCGGCGTCGACCTTGAACTCGGTGAACACGTTCGTCAGCGAGGCTACGACGGCGTCGTTGGCCGCGCTGCGCACCTTGCCGGGGCCACCGCGCTCCAGGAGGTCGAGCGAGGGCAGCGAGTAGGTGATGTCGCCGGACAGCTGGAGCTGCTCCGCGCGCGGCGGCAGCTCGCGCGTCTCCTGGGGAGCCGACTTGGTGAGGTCGGGGACCGCTCCCCCACCGGTCTTCGGCTTCTCCTGCCTGGGCCGGGAGGCCGGCGCCGGAACGGGCGTCGGCGTGGTGGGCTCCCCGTCGCCCCCGCTCACCCCCTGGGTGAGGTCGGCGACGATCCGCGAGGGCGGCATGCCGTGCAGGACGGCGCCGTCGAGGTCGGCCGCGGCGGCCGCGGCGATGTCCACGGCGTCCAGCCGCCGGTCCATGGCCGGCTGCGGCACCGCGGAGCGCCGGGGGCGGCCGCGCCGCTGGGAGAGCGCCTCCTGCTCGGCGTTCTCGGCGTCGTGGGCCCGAGGGGCGCCCGAGCGCCGACGGGGGCGCCCGGGCAGCGCCTCGCGCCACTGCTCGTCGTAGCGCGCGTCGTCGTCGAAATCGTCGTACTCGTCCGCCGCCGGGTCGTGCAGCACGCCCAGTCGCACCCCGAGCTGCCGCAGCCGCTGCGGGATGGCGTTGACCGGCGTGGCCGTGACGACCAGCAGCCCGAAGACCGTGAGGAGCACCAGCAGCGGTACGGCGAGAACCTCGCCCATGGTGTAGGTCAGCGGGGTCGCCGCACCCCAGCCGATGAGGCCGCCCGCGTCCCTTATGGCCTGCAAGCCGTCGCTGCGGGCGGGCGCGCCGCAGGCGATGTGGACCTGGCCGAGCACGCCGATGACGAGCGCGGACAGGCCGATGACGATACGTCCGTTGGCCTCGGGCTTCTCGGGGTGCCGGACGAAGCGCACGGCGATGACCGCCAGCAGTATCGGCACCAGCAGGTCGAGCCGCCCGAAGGCGCCGGTCACCAGGATCTCGACGAGGTCGCCGACCGGACCGCGCAGGTCGGCCCAGGTACCCGCGGCGACGATCAGCGCGATGCCGAAGAGCAGCAGAGCGACGCCGTCCTTGCGATGCGCGGGGTCGAGGTTCTTCGCGCCGTTCCCTATCCCGCGGAACACGGCGCCGACGGCGTGCGCCAGTCCGAGCCAGATGGCGCGCACCAGTCTGTAGACGCCCCCCGTGGGACTGGGGGCCGGTGCGGGCGCGGGCTTTCGGGCCGCGGCCTTCCTGGCGGGCGCCCTCTTCGCCGGGACCTTTTTGGCGGCGGCCTTCTTCGCCGAAGCCTTCACGGGAGCGGCCGCCTTCTTGGCGGGCTGCTTCTTCGCTGCGGAAGGACGTGGGGCCATGGGTGTGAGGTTACCGGTGGAGACCACAACCGACACGTGTGCCTACCGCTTCACCCGTTCGTGTCGCCCTCGCGAAGGCGCGGAGCTGACACGCCCGCCTTGGGTGGAGGTGGAACTGACGCGCCCTCATGCACAACTCGATGCGTCGCACGCGTCAGTTCCGTTCAGTTCGGCGACGGCACCGAGGCGGGACCACCGCCGGTACCCGGCTCCAGGGCGTCCAGCGCCCGGCGCAGACCCGTGAGTTTGCGCTCCAGGTGCGCCGCCGTCGCCACCGCCGCCGCGTCCGCCGACTCGTCGTCGAGCTGCTTGGACAGGGCCTCCGCCTGCTCCTCGACGGCCGCGAGCCGCGCGGAGAGCTCGGCGAGCAGCCCCGCCGACTCCTTGGCGCCACCGCCCGTGGCGGCCTTGGCGCCACCGCCCTCCAACTGCAACCGCAGCAGCGCCGCCTGCTCACGCAGCTGGCAGTTCTTCATGTAGAGCTCGACGAACACCGAGACCTTCGCACGCAGCACCCACGGGTCGAACGGCTTGGAGATGTAGTCCACCGCGCCCGCCGCGTATCCGCGGAAGGTGTGGTGGGGCCCGTGGTTGATCGCGGTGAGGAAGATGATCGGGATGTCCCGGGTCCGCTCCCGCCGCTTGATGTGCGCGGCCGTCTCGAAGCCGTCCATTCCCGGCATCTGGACGTCCAGCAGAATGACCGCGAAGTCGTCCGTCAGCAGTGCCTTGAGCGCCTCTTCCCCGGACGATGCCCGCACCAGCGTCTGATCGAGCGCAGAGAGGATCGCCTCCAGCGCCAGCAGATTCTCCGGCCGGTCATCGACCAGGAGGATCTTGGCCTTCTGCACCATGGCCCGCCCTCCTCGCCCCGGCAGTGCACCGGGCGCCGCCCCTGGGGACGACTCCTTTGCGCCGCCCTTCCTTGTGCCGGTCATGGTAGCCGTACCCCGACCGTCGCCACACCCTGTCACCGTGATGTCACTGTGCACGTAGCAGGAACGCAGCAGGAGACCAGAAGGTTCCCCGAATTCCGCCCCACTACACGGCAGCGGACACCCTGAGTCAGCAACTCCGGGCGCACACCGAAGGTTCCCCTCACGCCGCAGGTCCCCTCACCGGTCCCGCATCCACTGCCGCATCACGGTCAGCAGGTGATCGGGATCGACCGGTTTCGTCACGTAGTCGGAGGCGCCCGACTCGATCGCCTTCTCCCGGTCGCCCTTCATCGCCTTCGCGGTCAGCGCGATGATCGGAAGCCCGGAGAACTGAGGCATCCGGCGGATGGCCGTGGTCGTCGCGTAGCCGTCCATCTCGGGCATCATGATGTCCATCAGGACGACCGCCACGTCGTCGTGCTGTTCCAGGACCTCGATGCCCTCACGGCCGTTCTCCGCGTACAGCACGGACAGGCCGTGCTGTTCCAGGACGCTGGTCAGCGCGAAGACGTTGCGGATGTCGTCGTCGACGATCAGCACCTTCTCGCCGCCGAAGCGGATGCCCCCACGCGCGTGCGTCCCCGTCTCCTGCCCGCGGGCCGGCCACTGCTCCGGCGGCCCCACCTGCTCGCCGCCGCTCACCAGCCGGCGCCGGCGCCGGAACAGAGCCGCGGGCCCGTTCTGCGCGTCCTGGTACGACCGCACCTCGGCCGGCATCTCGATCTCCGCCTCGGACAGCTCCGACAGCTCGCGCGCCCCGTTCTCCGAGGCCACCAGGTCACCGGCCTCCAGGGCGGGCACGACCTGCTGGTAGCCCTGGGGCGGCAGCTCGCTCGGGTGCAGCGGCAGGTACAGCGTGAACGTCGAACCACGGCCCGTCTCGCTCTGCGCGTGGATCTCACCGCCGAGCAACTGCGCGATCTCCCGCGAGATCGACAGCCCGAGGCCCGTACCGCCGTACTTACGGCTCGTGGTGCCGTCCGCCTGCTTGAACGCCTCGAAGATCACCCGCATCTTGCTCGCGGCGATCCCGATGCCGGTGTCGGTCACCGAGAACGCGATCAACGGCGCGTCCGCGGCGGTCAGTGAACCGGCCTCCAGCAACTGCTCCCGGATCGCCACCGGCACCTCCGCCCCGGCCGGCCGGATGACCAGCTCGACGGACCCGGAGTCGGTGAACTTCACCGCGTTGGACAGCAGGTTGCGCAGTACCTGAAGCAGCCGCTGCTCGTCGGTGTGCAGCGTGGCCGGCAGCTCCGGCGACACCCGCACCGACAGGTCGAGGCCCTTCTCCGCGGTCAGCGGACGGAAGGTGGCCTCCACGTAGTCGACCAGCTGCACGAGCGCGATACGCGTCGGCGAGACGTCCATCTTGCCCGCCTCGACCTTCGACAGGTCGAGGATGTCGTTGATCAGCTGGAGCAGGTCGGAGCCGGCGCCGTGGATCGTCTCCGCGAACTCGACCTGCTTCGGCGTCAGGTTGGTGTCCGCGTTGTCCGCGAGCAGCTTGGCCAGGATCAGCAGCGAGTTGAGCGGCGTGCGCAGCTCGTGCGACATGTTGGCGAGGAACTCGCTCTTGTACCGCATCGACACCGCGAGTTGCTCGGCGCGCTCCTCCAGGACCTGCCGCGCCTCCTCGATCTCGGTGTTCTTCACCTCGATGTCACGGTTCTGCCGGGCCAGCAGCTCGGCCTTCTCCTCCAGTTCGGCGTTGGACGCCTGAAGGGCCTTCTGCCGCTGCTCCAACTCGGCCGACCGCTCCCGCAGTTGCTCGGTCAGCTCCTGCGAGTTCTTCAGCAGCTGCTCCGTCTTGGTGTTGACGGAAATCGTGTTGACGCTGGTCGCGATCATCTCGGCGAGCTGGTTGAGGAAGTCCTTCTGGATCTGCGTGAACCGCGTGAACGACGCCAGCTCGATCACGCCGAGCACGAGGCCCTCGAACAGCACCGGCAACACGATCACCTGCGCGGGCGGCGCCTCTCCGAGCCCGGAGGAGATCTTCAGATAGCCGCTCGGCGCGTTCTCCACGAGGATCGTGCGCTTCTCCTCGGCAGCCGTCCCGACGAGCGCCTCACCCGGCCGGAACGACGTCGGCATGGAGCCCATCGAGTAGCCGTACGAGCCCAGCATCCGCAGCTCGTACAGGTCCGCGTCACCGTCGGCCGGCGGCATCGCCAGGAAGAACGCGCCGTGCTGCGCGGCCACCAGCGGCGGCAGCTCGCTCATGATCAGCGAGGCCACGTCCTGAAGGTCGCGCCGGCCCTGCATCAGGGCGGACACGCGCGCGAGGTTGCCCTTGAGCCAGTCCTGCTCCTTGTTCGCGATCGTGGTGTCGCGCAGGTTGGCGATCATCTTGTTGATGTAGTCCTGGAGTTCCTGGATCTCCCCGGACGCGTCCACGTCGATCTTCAGGTTCAGGTCGCCGCGGGTCACCGCGGTCGCCACGCGCGCGATGGCGCGCACCTGCCGGGTCAGGTTCCCGGCCATCTCGTTCACGGACTCCGTCAGGTCGCGCCAGGTGCCGTCGACGTCACGCACGCGTGCCTGACCGCCCAGCTGCCCCTCCGTACCCACCTCGCGGGCGACTCGGGTGACCTCCTCGGCGAACGACGACAGCTGGTCCACCATCGTGTTGATGGTCGTCTTCAGCTCGAGGATCTCCCCGCGCGCGTCGATGTCGATCTTCTTCGTCAGATCACCCTTGGCGATGGCCGTCGTGACCATGGCGATGTTGCGCACCTGACCGGTCAGGTTGGACGCCATGCCGTTCACCGAGTCGGTGAGGTCCTTCCACGTGCCCGCCACACCCGGCACATGCGCCTGACCTCCCAGGATGCCGTCCGTGCCCACCTCACGGGCCACCTTGGTGACCTGCTCGGCGAACGAGCTCAGCGTCTTCACCATGGTGTTGAAGGTGTCGGCGAGCTGCTGGACCTCACCGCGCGCCTCGATCGTCACCTGCCGCGTCAGGTCGCCGTTGGCGACGGCCGCCGCGACCTGGGAGATGTTGCGCACCTGCATGGTCAGGTTCTTGGCCATCAGGTTGACGTTGCCGCTGAGGTCCTTCCAGATGCCCGTGACGCCCGGCACGTGCGCCTGGCCGCCCAGGATGCCCTCGGTGCCCACCTCGCGGGCCACCCGGGTCACCTGCTCGGCGAACGACGACAGCTGGTCGACCATCGTGTTGACGGTCGTCACGAGCTCCAGGATCTCGCCCTTGGCGTCAACCGTGATCTTCTTCGACAGGTCGCCCTTGGCGACCGCGGTCGTGACCTCCGCGATCTGGCGCACCTGAATGGTCAGGTTGTTGGCCATGAAGTTCACGGACTGCGTGAGGTCCTTCCAGGTACCGGAGACACCCTGCACCTCGGCCTGTCCGCCGAGCTGCCCCTCCGTACCCACCTCACGGGCCACCCGCGTGACCTCCTGGGCGAACGACGACAGCTGGTCGACCATCGTGTTCAGGGTGTTCTTCAGCTCCAGGATCTCCCCGCGCGCGTCCACGGTGATCTTCTGGGACAGGTCACCACGGGCCACGGCGGTGGCGACCTGGGCGATGTTGCGCACCTGGGCGGTGAGGTTGCCCGCCATGCCGTTCACCGAGTCCGTCAGGTCCCGCCACACACCCGCCACGCCGGGCACCTGCGCCTGCCCGCCCAGCCGGCCCTCGGTGCCCACGTCCCGCGCGACCCGGGTCACCTGGTCGGCGAAGGCGGAGAGCTGGTCGACCATCGTGTTGATGGTGTTCTTCAGCTCGAGGATCTCCCCGCGCGCGTCGACGTCGATCTTCTGCGACAGGTCACCCCGGGCCACGGCCGTCGTCACCTGCGCGATGTTGCGCACCTGCGAGGTCAGGTTGCCCGCCATGGAGTTGACGGAGTCGGTGAGCTCCTTCCACGTGCCCGAGACCCCGTCCACGCGGGCCTGCCCGCCCAGCCGGCCCTCGGTGCCCACGTCCCGGGCCATCCGGGTCACCTGATCGGCGAACGACGACAGCTGGTCCACCATCGTGTTCACGGTGTTCTTCAGCTGGGCCATCTCACCGGAGACGTCCACCGTGACCTTCTGCGACAGATCACCGTTGGCCACGGCCGTGGTGACCTGCGCGATGTTCCTCACCTGTCCGGTGAGATTCCTGAACGCCGTGTTGACGGAGTCCGTCAGGTCCTTCCACGTACCCGCCGCGCCCGACACCTGCGCCTGCCCGCCCAGCTCACCCTCGACCCCGATCTCGCGCGCCACGCGCGTCACCTCGGCGCCGAAGGCCGACAGCTGGTCGACCATCCCGTTGACGGTGTTCTTCAGCTCCAGCATCTCGCCGGCCACGTCCACCGTGACCTTCTGCGACAGATCTCCGCTGGCCACGGCCGTCGTCACGGCGGCGATGTCCCGCACCTGCGTGGTGAGGTTGCGGAACACTGTGTTGACGGAGTCCGTCAGGTCCTTCCACGTGCCCGCCGCCCCCGGCACGTTCGCCTGGCCACCCAGCTGGCCCGCGGCCCCCACCTCGTTGGCCACGCGCGTGACCTCGTCGGCGAAGGTCCGCAGCGTCTCGGTCATCTGGTTGATCGTGTCCGCGAGCTGCGCGACCTCGCCGCGCGCCGACACCGTCACCTTCTGCGACAGGTCACCGTTGGCGACCGCCGTCGTGACCTCCGCGATCCCGCGCACCTGGGCCGTCAGGTTCCCGGCCATGGTGTTCACCGAATCGGTGAGCTCCTTCCACACGCCGTCCACGCCGGACACCTGCGCCTGGCCGCCGAGGATGCCCTCCGTGCCCACCTCGCGGGCGACCCGCGTCACCTCGACCGAGAACCCGGAGAGCTGGTCCACCATCGTGTTGACGGTGTTCTTCAGCTCGAGCATCTCGCCCTCGACGTGAACCGTCACCTTCCGGGACAGATCACCCTTGGCCACCGCCGTCGTCACCAGCGCGATGTCCCGCACCTGCGCCGTCAGCCGGTACGCCATGGTGTTGACGGACTCCGTGAGGTCCTTCCACGAACCGGACATACCGCGCACCTGGGCCTGGCCGCCCAGCTTGCCCTCGGTACCCACCTCGCTGGCCACTCGCGTGACCTCGTCGGTGAACGTGGAGAGCTGGTCGACCAGGTTGTTGACCGTCCGCCCGACCTTCAGGAACTCGCCGCGCAGCGGATGCCCGGTCCCCTCCGGGGTCTGCGTCCTGAGCTCCATCCGCGGCGACAGATCACCCTCGGCGACCGCAGACAGCACCCGTCCGACCTCGGAGACCGGACGGACCAGGTCGTCGACCAGCGCGTTCGAGTTGTCGATGGCCGTGGCCCAGGACCCCTCGCAGGCGCCCGTCTCGAGCCGCTCGGTGAGCTTTCCCTCACGTCCCACCATGCGCCGGACCCGCGACAGCTCACCCGTGAGGTGCAGATTCCGGTCCGCCACCTCGTTGAACACGGCCGCGATCTCCGACATCACGCCGTCGCCGGACACCGTGAGCCGCTTGCGGAAATTACCCTCCCGCATGGAGCCGAGGGCCCCCAGCAGCCGGTGCAGGGCCGCCGTGTCCACGACGGTCGTCCCGCCCCGTGGTGTGCGCGGCCTGCTCAGAGACTGTCCGCCTTTCGCGCGCGCCTTAGTGCCCCGCGTCGCTGCGCCAGACTCCACTTGTCCCTCCCGCAGGACTCGACCGTTACCGCTGTGCCTGGGTGCTACTGCTCGCCATACCTGATGCCACTCGGGTATCCGCCCGATGAAACCAGGCGGGCCCGTGGGGCTGCTGCCCCCTGTGCTCAGAAGACACCCAGTCTGCCCGGACCTTCACAAGAAGCCTGCCCAGTGTTTCACCCTTGCCTAACCAGGCCATAACAGTTCGGCAGCTTCGCACACGGTCCGCACACCCTTGGACGGAAACACTGGTGACCGGCATCCGTAGGGGCCCGGAAGGTAAGTAACCTTGCATGCGGCTGTCCAGCCACGCCGGTCCGACCGGCCTGGGCGGTGGCACGAGCACGAGCGGGCATCGGAGGGGCGGCCGCACACATGACCACCGGACTGATCCCGGGGGGACAGACCCCGGACCCCCGGCCTTCAAGCACGCGCCCGCCCCACCAGCGGGGCGACCTGACCGGCCAGGGAGCCCCGCACGTCGACGACCGGCCGAGGAGTTCAGTGATCACCGCGCGCGCGGCTGCCAGCTTCGAGCCCGTCGGACGATCGGTGGCGACCGCCCGCTCCTTCGTCCGCGACACCCTCCAGGGCTGGGGCTTCGCCGACATCATCGACGACGCCGTCGTCCTCACCAGTGAACTGGTGACCAACGCGGTCGTCCACGCGGGCACCCACGCCGACGTCCTGTGTCTGCGCAGCGCCGAGGGCGTACGCATCGAGGTGTCCGACCGGTATCCCGAACGTGAGATCCCCCTCCAGGGCTCCCTCGCCACCATGGGCAGCCCGGACCGCGAAGGCGGCCGCGGCCTCCAGCTGTGCGCGGCCATCGCCGGCCGCTGGGGCGTCGAGTACACCCCCACCCACAAACAGGTCTGGTTCCAGCTCGACCTCCCCGACCGCCCGGTGGGCACCCGCACGGCCGGCCCGTCCCTCCCGGCCGACCTCCTCCCGCTCGCCGACAGCCGCGTGCGCGTGGCCGTCGTCCAGATCGACCGTACGGGCGCCATCTCGGCCTGGAACGAGGACGCCGAGGAACTCTTCGGCTACGCGGCCGACCAGGTCACCGGCAAGCCCCTCACCGATCTCGCCGCCTGGCCGCACACCCCCGGCACGAGCACCGGCATCGTCGAAGCCCTCCAGCTCTCCCGCTGGGAAGGCAGCTACGGCATCCGCGGCGCCAACGGCCGCGTGACGCCCGTGTACGCCTCCCACCTCCGCGTCCGCGACACCGACGGCGAGCCCTCCACCGTCTGCCTTCTCGTCCGCGACCACGAACGCGCGGTCCTTCAGACCCCCTCACGCGTCCCTGCGTCCGACCAGGGCACCACCTCCGACGGCCAGAACACCGACCCCTTCGAGGTGTTCATCGGCTCCCCGGCCCCGGACGACCTCGACGGCCTCCTCCAGCGCACGGTCGAACGCGCCCGCGACATGCTCGACGGCGACTCCGCCTTCCTCCTCCTGGCGACCGACGACGAGACGGAGTTGGAGGTCCGCGCCTCCACCGGCCTGCCCTCCGCCCGCCAGCGCTTCGCGCGCGTGCCCGTCGAGGCGGGCCCCGGCCGCTACGGCTCGGCCCGCATGCCGGCCGTCCACGAGGACCTCCTGGCCGTCCCCGGAGCCGTGCCCCTGCTGAACGGCACGGGCATGCGCTCCGTCGTCACGGTCCCGCTCAAGGTGGAGGGCCGCCTCACGGGCTCCCTCGGCGTGGCGGCGGAAGCCTCGGGCCGCTACTCCAACGAGGAGGCCCTGCGCCTCCAGTTCGCTGCCGACCGCATCGCGCTGGCCGTGGAGTCGGCCCGCCTGGGTGAGCTGGAGCGCCTGCGCCGCGGCTCCCTCAGCTTCCTCGTCGAGGCCTCCGACCTCCTCGCCGGGACCCTGGACCGCGACCAGACCCTGGCTCTGATGGCCCAGATGACCGTGCCGACCCTGGCCACCTGGTGCGCGGTCTACACGATCGCCGACCAGGCCTCCGATCCCTACCTCTCCTACGTCCTGCACGAGGACGAGGAATTCATCGACGGCATCAAGTCGTTGCTCTCGAAGATCGCACCGCCGGACCCGGTCCCCACCCCCGGCGCCCGGGTCTGGGGGGCCCCGGCGGCCGCCGCGCACGACGCGGCCCTGCGCAGCTCCATGCGCAGCCTCGGCCTGACCGGCGGCCCGAACCACCAGATGTCGTCCGGCATCGGCCCCACCCTCGCCACCGCCTCGGCGGTGGGCGGCGAGACGGTCGTCCTTCCGCTGGTCGCCCGCAACCGCGTCATCGGCATGCTGACCCTCGGCAAGCCCACCGACGAACACTTCCGCCAGGAGATTCTGGAACTGGCCGAGGACCTGAGCCGCCGAGCGGCCCTCGCCCTCGACAACGCCCGCCTCTACTCGGAGCGCACGGCCATCAGCCAGGCCCTCCAACGCAGCCTCCTGCCCCCGGAACTGCCCGCGATCGACGGTGTCGAGGTCGAGGTCATCTACCGCGCGGCCGGCGAGGGCAACGAGGTCGGCGGTGACTTCTACGACCTCTTCCCCATCAGCGACGGCGCGTACGGCTTCGCCATCGGCGACGTCTGCGGCACGGGCCCGAACGCCGCGGCGGTGACGGGCCTGGCCCGTCACGCCCTGCGCCTCCTGGCACGCGAGGGCCTCAGCGGCCCGGCCGTCCTGGAGCGCCTCAACTCCGCCATCCTCGACGAGGGCGCCCGCAGCCGCTTCCTGACCCTCCTCTACGGCGAGATGCGCCCGCAGGAGGACGGCAGCGCCGAGCTGAAGGTGGTCTGCGCCGGCCACCCGCTCCCCCTGCGTCTGCGCCAGGACGGCACCGTCGAGGCAGCTGCCGAACCCCAGCCGCTCCTGGGTGTCATGGAGGACCTGGAGCTCTACGAGCAGACGGTCACGCTCGACCCGGGCGACGTCCTGCTCTGCGTCACGGACGGCGTCACCGAGCGCCGCGAGGGCACCCGCATGCTGGGCGACGACGGCCTCGCCGACGTCCTCACCACCTGCACGGGTCTCACGGCCGGCGCGGTCGCGGCCCGCATCATGCGCGCGGTGGAACGCTTCGCGTCGGACGCCCCTTCCGACGACATGGCGATCCTGGCGATGCGGGTGGCGTGAAAGGAAAAAGGGCATGAGAAAGGCCCCCGCCCGAGAGGGTGGGGGCCTTTTTCGTGGAGCCCTCTAACGGAATCGAACCGTTGACCTTCTCCTTACCATGGAGACGCTCTACCGACTGAGCTAAGAGGGCCGGTCGCTTTTCGAGGTTTCCCTCGCGGCAACAGAACAGATCGTACCCCGAACTGGCCGGTGTTCCCAAACTCGTTCAGAAGGCGGGTTGAAGCAGTCCGCCGAGCGCGTTGCAGGCAGCCACAATCCGCTGCATGTCCCGCTTCGTCAACGAGGCGTCCACCGGCAACGCGAGAGTCTCGTCCGCGGCCAGCTCGGTCTCCGGCAGCGACACACACCGCCGGAACTCGGGCAGCCGGTGCAACGGGGTCTTCACCGGCACCCGGCACCCGACTCCCTTCGCCCGCAAGGCCCGTGCGAAAGCATCCCGGTCGGGCCGTCCGTTCCCCGGAACCCGCACGACGTACTGCTGATACGTGTGCCCGTCCCCACCGTCGGGCATCCGCACCCCACGCAACCGCCCGTCCAGGTAGGCCGCCCGCTCCCGACGCTGCGCGATCTCGTCGTACGGCGCCTCGGACTCCCCTTGCTCCAACACCAGCAACCCGTGCCGTCGACCCACCTCGTGCAACCGCCGGACGTCCGCCGGCCGGCCGAAGCGGTGCACGACAACGACGGCCGCGGTACGCGGAGTTACGACCGCCTCGACGGCCTCCGGGTTCAGGCAGTACGTCACGGGATCGATATCGGCGAACACCGGCAGCGCGCCCGCCAGGGCGACTGCGCCGGAGACTTCCTCATTTCCGAAGGCCGGCACGACGATCTCGTCACCGACCCCGACGCCCGCGGTCCTGAGCATTGCAGCAGTACCCATGCGTGGATGCTGGGGGCGGAACATGAACTTCAAGTGGCCGAAAACAAAAAAGGGTTGGTCCCTGAACCGAAGTTCAGAGACCAACCCTTTGAATGATTGTTCGGCGGTGTCCTACTCTCCCACAGGGTCCCCCCTGCAGTACCATCGGCGCTGTAAGGCTTAGCTTCCGGGTTCGGAATGTAACCGGGCGTTTCCCTTACGCTATGACCACCGAAACACTATGAAACTGTCCAGCCGCACCACACCGTGACCATGGCATGGGGCTGTTCGTGGTTTCAGAACCAACACAGTGGACGCGAGCAACTGAGGACAAGCCCTCGGCCTAT